>JBGUUS010000100.1:0-25234 GCA_045133675.1 Oscillospiraceae bacterium
ACCGGTGTTGAAGTAGTCGGTGCTCCAGCCGGTGGAAATCGGGGTGAGGATGCCGTTAACAACTGCGTAGTAGATCTCGTGGTGCTCGATCATACCGTCGTAGCCGAGAACGTAATAGAACTCAAACCAGTAATTACCGATCTGTTTGGAGTAATCGTATGCGATTGCTGCCGGGTTATAGGTGTATTCAATCTGGGATGCGAGGAATTTGCCCGTCTGGTAGTTTTCCAGGAGGGTGATGTAGTGGTAGCCGTTTCCGTCATAGCCGGAAAGGTATACCGGAATGCCGCCAACCTCGATTTCGATATCCGAACCGGTGTAGTTGCCGTTGGTATCGAAGTTCGGGAGAGTAACGGTCTGTTTCGGAGCGGAGGTAGCGTCGAGCATATACATGAACTCTGCACTATCGCCATCGGTGTAGTTATCACCCTGGGTTGCCTCGTGTCCGTTTGCCGGATTGATCTCGTAGAAGTACGTATCGTCCGTTGCATAGATCTTGCCATCAACTACGCCTGCACCGGTGTAGGAAGCATCGGAGCTTACGAATGCTTCCATATCCAGCGTGTTGCCGTCGATTGCAACCCATTTGCCGCCGTCTTCGGTTTCAACATAAGCGTGGAACTCTTCGTCGATGGTAGCAAGCGGTTTTACATTGATAACAGCCTCTGCTTTTGCAGTTGCATTGCTGCTGTTTTTGTCAACAGAGGTTGCGGTAATGGTAACCGTACCAGCTTTCAGAGCAGTTACAAGGCCTTTGGAATCAACGGTTGCAACAGTCGGATCGCTGCTGGTCCAGGTTACTTTGTTGCCCGGATACAGGTGAGCCGGGTAAACAGCTGCGCTGAGCTGAATCGTCTCGTCTGCGTAAATCGAACCAACGCTCGGTTTTACTTTAACGGTGAGATCGGTGATCTGATCGTAGTAGTAGAGCGTGGTTACCGGCCAGATTTCGTCACCGAAGGTGCCAACCTGAACCGGAGCGCAAACGTCCGGATGGAATGCGTAGAGAACGGAGGAATCGCCGCCGTGGTATGCTGCAACGATGAGATAATCGTTTTCAGCATCGTAGTACATCGAGCCGTTCTTCAGGCCGTCCGGTGTAGCAGCGCCTCTCAGGCGGAGACCGGTGTCGCCAACATAAGTAATGGAGTCGGTGTATACGGTTTCACCCAGGTCGGAGTCGTAGAAGCCCCAGATGATATCTTCGTAGAGCTTGCCGCCTTCGGTCAGGATGTAGTATTTGTATGCTTCATAAGTGCCGTAAGCGTCGCTGTGCTCAACTTCGCCGACAAATGCAATCATAGCCATCGGATCTTCAGCGGTCAGCGAGTACTGCGGAACCTCATAACCCATACCGGTCGGGATGTCCATAATACCGATGCTGCGGCCTTCGGTGATGATACCGATGAGGCGTCCGAAATAGCCGCTGTCGTTCAGCGGAGCCGGAGCAGCGTCAGACCAGCACCAGGTCGGATCCAGATAACCGTAATCGGTTACTTCAAAGGTGTTTGCGTCAACACCGTACATGTGGTTGCCGTCATGGAGATACAGAGTATCCTCAAGGAAGCCGCCTGCGATGAAGTACTTGCTCGGTTCAACAAAGGTACCGGTCCAGTTCTCGGAATCGAGGAGGTTGAAGTTAACCCATTCAACGTTGCCGTCGGTGTTGTAGATCATTGCATTGAGTGCAACGTCATTGAGGGTTTCAACTACGAACTCGCAGCTTCTGGTGATTTTCGGCTCTGCAACAGTTGTAACGCGAACGATGGTCTTGCCTTCGCCTACTGCGGTTACAACACCGTCAGCATTAACCGTTACAACTTCTTCGTCCATCGATTCGAAAACAACTGCTTTGTTTTCGAGGTTCCACGGAAGAACGTCCCAATCCAGTGCATATTCAGCACCCTCAAGCAGGGTTACTTTTTCGTCGTAAAGAACGAGGTCGGTTGCATCGTCAACCCATTCTACACTGCCGGTTTCGCTCGGAACAATGTACAGACCGGTAACAGCTGCGTTGAACGAGCCTTTGCCCCAGTCATACGTTTCCGGAATCTGTGCGTTTGCGCCGGTCGGCGTTGCTTTACCGGTTGCGGTATCGATCGTGTAGAGGATGTTTGCCGGAGCTGCGGTTTCAAGAGCTGCAGCATAGTACAGGATGTCTTTGTCGTGATCCCATGCCATCGACTGGCTCAGTTCAAGGCCGGTACCAACGCCAACTGCTGCGTTGTAAACGTACTCGCCAAGGTAGCCGTCTTCGGTGTTGTTAACCGGAGCGACGTCTTTTACTTTGCCGTCAACAATGTCTTCTGCGGACCATTTGTAGAGGTATGCGCGTGTGTAGTCGGACGCGCCGTTGTTGATTGCATAGAAGTTGCCTTCGTCGTCGATCGTCATTGCGAGGAGTGCTTTGTTGTCCTCAACCATCGTGGTTTTCGGCAGAGCCGGAATTACGTTGAACTCTTTGGTGAGCTCGCCGCTGCCCATATCGATCGAGTAAACGATGTTGTTCTTTGCAAGTGCATACAGTTTACCGTCTTTGGTGTTGTATGCGAGGTCACGGATCGTGCCGTATTTCTTGTCGATCTTCGCAAGGAAGTTGATTTCCCATTCTGCCTGTGCGGAAACGATCAGCTCGTTATCTTCGGTTACCATGAATACGTAGCCGTTCGCATATTCTGCTGCAAGGATACGTTTGTCCATCGTAGCCATATCCAGGGTACCACCCATGTGGATGTCCTGAACTTCTACCGTCTCGTCGATATAGTAGTAGTACAGGGTTTCCGGATCAACGAGCATCCAGCTGTTAGCAGCGCCGCGGGTCTTCGCATCGGTAAATGCGAACATCTGACCGGAAGTTGCTTCAAAGCCGTCGTTGTATTTGATTTTGTAGTAGGTCTCGTTGCCTGCGTAGTCGCATACTGCAACCATGCACTCACGGTTAACCAGTGCGCCTTCCATATCGATTACAACTTCAACCGTTTCGCCGAGCTCGTCCTGCTCTGCACCAACAACGTTGTAAGTCGTACCGCCGGAAGCACTCATTGCTGCAACTGCTGCAACATGGCGGTTATCGCGTGCTTTAACGATGAGGTCGCCCTCTTCGTTTTTCTCAACAGAGAAGATTTCCGGAGCGGTGCCGTCAACCGTAAAGGTGTACTCGTGGTATGCACCGGCGCCGATTTTGCCGGACTCGTGGAGTGCGAGCATATCATCGGTGGAGAGTTCGCCATCCGTCTCGTAGTATTCCGGTACGGACATAAAGCCTACAGAGAACTGATCGCCTTCGCCAAAGTTGCCGAGCTGTTCCGGAGTCTGCCAGATCTGCAGACCAACCGAGTTAACGTATACCCAAGCGCCTGCGTTCAGGTAGAAGTATGCAGAGTTCAGCTGCGGAGCTGCTTCTGCTTTGATGATGTTGCCTTCGCCGTCTTTGACGTAGAACATTGCACTTGCTGCGTTACGGATCAGCGAGAATACCAGGTCACCGACCTCGTACTCCGGAGCAATTGCCGCTTTATCTGCCGGGAACTCGTCCTCAACGAGATACGGGTTGCCTACAAAGTAGTACTCGTCGTCTTTTTCGTCATACAGAGACAGGTAGTTCAGACCGCCGCTGTACGGGAATTTGAATTCGCCGCCGTTGTACTCGTAGTACAGAAATTCTTCATAGCTGCCACGCTCGTACATGGAGGAATCGGACCAGTTGCCGTAGAAGCCAACAACCGGGATGGAGTGAGCCACTGCTTCAACGCCTTCTTCGGTTACCAGCGGATTGACGAAAACAAAGCCCTGAACAAACGTACCGTTTTCAAATACGCTGTTGAGGTATTCTTTTGCGTCATCGGTCAGTTCAACGTTGACCGTTACGTTAACGCTTGCACCAGCCTCGAGCATGATGTACTCAGAACCGATGGAAGCGAGGAGGAGATGTGCGTCATAGGTGGAAACTTTGCCGTCTTCGTTTACATCTGCTTTGTCAGCGATGGAATCGATGTTGCCGGCTGCGTACTCCAGAATTACCTGCGCGTCTTTTTCGTCGGTAACACCGTCGTTGTTCAGATCGCAGTCAAAATCAGAGCTTGCGTTGATGTAATCACTGTCAACAACGTAGGAAACGTTTGCGTTCAGTGCGGTGGTAGCGGTGTCGGTGTAGACATCGTTATCAAACAGGAATGCGCTCTGTGCAAAGAAATCGCTGTCAAGGCTGAAGATTGCAGCTTCATCGCTGAGGCTGTTTACCTTGAAGGAGAAGCTGTAAGAACCGGTTCTGTCCGGATCATCGCCGAGCTCAACTTTAACTTTGCCGTCAGCTGCGCCGGAGGTAGCTTCGTCGTCCATTACGATGTATGCGCCGGAGTTGATTGCATCACCGATGTTTGCAAGACCGGAACCCTGCTGCAGAACCGGCACATAGCTGCCGTGATCTTTCAGCGGCTGAGCCGTACTCATGAGGAGTGCGGTTGCAAGCTGACGGGAGGTCATACCGGTTTTAACATCCAGACCGTTTTCTTTGATGTACTGCATCAATACAGCGGACATACCGGCGATCTGCGGAGAAGCCATAGAAGTACCGGACATATTTTCATATGCGGTGCCGCTCGGATCCATACCGTTAACCGAGTAGATGTTTCCGCCCGGTGCGGTGATTTCCGGTTTCATTTCCAGTTTGCCGGAGATACCCCAGGAGCTGTAGGAGCTCATGATGTAATCTTCGGTAACCTGGCTGTTGCCAACGCGGTCGGAAACGTACATGCTGCCTTTGTAGTAAAGTGCATTGCCCTGTTCGTCGGTTACAGCCGTTGCGTTTGCTTTGAGAGCCAGCGCATCAGCAAGTGTAATCGAAACAACCGGGTTGTTGTAGAGGTAGCCGCTCATGTTCATGCTGAGCGTGCCCTCGATATTGTTGTAGATGATCGTGCCGGCAAAGCCGTTTGCGATCGCATTGTTTGCTTTTTCTGCAAAGTTGATCGTACCACGTGCGCAGACAAAGACCGTGTTCGAAGCGATCGTGCCTTCTTTTGCAACGATTGCAGCGAGGTCTTCTGCGGTACCGATGCTATCGGTAAAGATGTAGTTTACATCGCCTGCAAGCGTGGTGAAATCATTGATAACTGCGCCTTCATCAACCGTACCCGGATAATCGTAGAAGATCATCTTGTCGCCGGTTTTGATGTAGTAGTTGGTCATACCGGTGTTCTCAACCGAGCCAACAGAAAGCGAGTTGGTTGCAGCAGACGGGCTTGCGATCATGGAGAGGTCAACGTCCTCTGCATACATATGGCCGCTGCCGCTTGCGTTATAGTCTGCGTACATACCTGCGTTACCTGCAGAGATGGAGACGATAACGTCGTTATTTGCGATTTTGTCCAGGATATCCTGATAGGTGGAGTTTCTGGTAAAGCCGCGGTCTGCACCGAGCGAGAGGTTTACAACATCACAGCCGAGCATAATTGCGTCTTCGATTGCAACCATGTAGTCGGAGTCGTATGCGCCGCCCGATTTACCGAATACTTTCATGACAACAAGCTGTGCGTCCGGAGCAACACCCTGCATCATAACGCTTTCCAGCGCATTTTCAAACGTACCGTTTTTCTCGATATAGCGGTTTGCTGCTGCAATACCTGCAACGTGCGAACCGTGCGAGCCGTATACGTCGTAGTCGTGCGTCGGAGAATAGTCGCGGTCAACGTAGTTGATCGCAAACGGAACTTTCTCATTTACATAGTAGGAACCGTTGCTGGTGCCTGCGCTGTATTTAACGTACGGATAGATGTTCAGGTTCTCCATAACGCCGCTGATCTCGTCTTTGTCGAGCAGATCAAGGCTTGCGATGTACTCATCTGCAGTCATGCCTTTGTCAGCAGCGATCTGAGCGAGAGAGTACAGGTAAGCGTCGTTATCGAAGCTCTGATGGTTCAGGTCAAGACCGGTATCGATTACTGCGATACGGGTGCCTGCACCGGTATAACCGGAAGCCCACGCCATGGTGGAACCGATCATATCGGAGGAAGTAGACATCATCGGATCGGAAGTACCGGTGGAAGTGCCCATCGGTGCATACTGTTCCTCGAGTTCTACGTTTTTAACACCTTTAACTGCTTTGATCTCTTCAATCATTCCATACGGAACGTTTGCAGAAATTACGTTTGCAGCAAGGGTGAGTGTCCAGACAACATCCAGTTTTTCACCGTCAAGAACGGAACGTTCAATGAGGCTGATAACATTGGTCTGTTTCTGCTGGAGTTTCTGACGATACGCCTGTGCTGCGCTGTTTTCTGCGATATTTCCTGCAGAATACAGATCAATAGCAGCCGCATCGTTGAGGAAAATGGAAACACGAACGATTTCATCTGCATCGTATTCCGGCTCCAAATCCTCGTCGTTCAGATCGTCTTTTTTCTGATCCAAACGAAGGTCTGCGTCTACGCCCTCTACCTTTTCAAGGGTAAGTTTCTGGTTGGAAGAGAACAGTTCGAATGCTTCTTCCGCGTAGGCCACAGGGCTTGCGCCAATTACCATAACCAGCGCAAGGATGACCGACAAGAGTCGAGCCATCATTTTTTTGCCTTTCATAAAATCCCTCTTTCTCAGCGAACGGAGGAGTATTCCTTTATGTTGTAAACATAAAGGAAGGGACGTCCCTTCGCGTCAAATTTGCTTTATAAAAAATGACCGAACAATCATTTTCCTGCTAAAGCGCTAATGCAGTTAAGTATAGCACGATAAAAAAATATCGCAAGACTTTTAGGCAAGTTTTTTTACTTATTCTCCGGTTTTTTCGCATTGACTTTGCAAAATCGCCGTTTTATAATAGAAACCACTCCAAATTTCCGAGGTGACCCGCTTTGCATCGCGTTTTCTGCTCCACCGGCGCCTTGATCGGCCGACCGAACGGCCGCGACTATACACTTCTTTCCAAATGTGTTAAGGAGATCCGCTGTGACGGTTTCGAGTTTATGCTCTACGAATCCTGGTACGATAAAGTCGATACGCTTCGCGCTTTTCTGAAAAGCCTGCCTGTTTCTTTTCCGACCTTTCACATCGAAAAACAGGTTGGTGAACGCATCAGCCGAAACGAACCGGGCGACACCGAAGAAGCGCTTCGCCTGTTCGGTATCAACTGTGCTCTTGCCAAAGATATCGGTGCAAAGCTGCTTGTTCTTCATTTATGGAACGGCATTCACTCGGATAAAGATATCGCACACAACATCGCCTGCTATCCGCTGCTGAAAGAAATCGCTGATCAATACGGTCTTGTTCTCACGATAGAAAACGTTGTCTGCAACCGCGCCGACCCGCTCACGCATCTCAAAGAACTCGCCCGGACATATCCGGACATTCGCTTTACATTCGATACGAAAATGGCGCAGTTCCACCGCCAGCTTGAGGCTCTTTATCTGCCGGAAAACCGCTTTCTCCTTTTGCATATCGCGCATATCCATGTAAACGACTATGACGGTGCATATATGGACTGGTCCAATCTGCGCGTGCGCCATATCGGCGAAGGAGCTGTGGATTTCGACCGTTTCTTTTCCTTTATAATAGAAAACGGATACACCGGCGATTTCACCGTCGAATGCACCGCCTTTGATCAAACGGGCGCATGGCACCTCGACAAGCTCAACCGGAGCATCGAAAAAATACGGAGTTATCTATAAGAAAAATCGCCGGGATCCCCGGCGATTTGCTTTTTCTTGACTTTTATCCATGAAATGCTATACTGAAACCATAAATACTGCGATTTGCACGAAAGGATGTTCACTTATGAGCCTTTCTTCCGACCTTTTCCGCCTGCACGAACCGTATGCCGGCGGCTTTCTTGAAAATCCCGAACGCTCCCGGTTTTATCGCCACGCCAATGCACAATACCGCTTTTGGGAACAGGCGGAACTGACTCCGTATGACGGCGGACGCCTCTATCCCTGCGGATGGCACCCGGCATACAGTGAAGCAAACGGCGGCTGGGCGATGCGCCCGAGTTTTTCGTACACATACGATCTGGATCTCAGCCGTATGCAGGAAAAATCTCCGCAAGCCTATGAATTGCTTGCCGCAGAGCACGGTCTGGTCACCTGGTTTGACAAAACACCGCACACTGTCGGCGGTGCGGGATATACCCACTCCCATATCAATTATAAACGCATCCTTTCCGAAGGTCTGCGCGAGTACCGCCGCCGCGTTGAAGCGCTTCCGGAAGATGACTTCCGTGCGGGTCTGCTCCGCATTCTCGACGGTATCGAATTATTCCGCCAGCGCTGTCTCTCGCTTTTGCGCGAAGCAAACGCGGACAAAGCCCTGATTGAAGCACTCGAATACGTCCCGGAAAATCCGCCGCGTTCGCTCTATGAGGCACTTGTGGCATGGAACTTTGTCTATTATATTGATGGCTGTGACGATATCGGCGCGCTCGACCGCCATCTTCCCGCATATGTAAACGGCGAAGACCTCGATGAGATCACCGCGCTGATTCACGAGCTGTTCAAACACGTCGACGATAATAACGGCTGGTCCGGTGTTCTCGGCCCGAACTACAACGAGATCACGGTTGCCTGCCTGCGTGCGATCCGCGGCGGAAGAAAGCCGAATCTGCAGCTGCTTGTAAAACCGGATATGCCCAAAGAAATCTGGGACGAAGTTCTCGCGTCTCTCTGCACCGGATGCGGACAGCCGGCACTGCACAATGCAGATCTTTTTAACGACAAGCTGCATGAGCTTTTTCCGGAAATTCCGCAGGAGGATCTCGATCGCATCGCTTTCGGCGGCTGTACCGAAACGATGCTCGAAGGTATTTCCAACGTCGGTTCCGACGACGCCGGCATCAACCACGCGCTCATCTTCGATCAGTGGATGCGCAAAGGTCTCGCCGACTGTGCAACCTTTGAAGAATTCCGCGACGGATACATCCGCGAGATGCGCGCCGCTGTCGCCGAAACGCTGGACATCTTAAACGATTACCGCCGTACCCGTGCACAATACCGTCCGCATCCGATCCGCACCCTGCTGATCGAGGATTGCATCGATAAACGCCGCGACTTCAACGATGACGGTGCCCGCTGGATCTGGAGCTGTGTTAACCTTTCGGGATTCATCAATGTCATCGATGCAATGAACACGGTCCGTACCCTCGTATATGACGAAAAGCTCTATTCTGCCGAAGATTTTATCGCAAAACTCGACGCGCAGGATCCGGCCTTCGTTAAAGAAATGAATCGCTGTCCGCGATACGGTGTGGATAATGAAGCAGCCGATGACCTTGCAACATTCCTCGGAAACGCGGCAGCCGATGCGCTTGAACAGCGCGAATGTTATCCGCGCGGCCGCTTCGTCCATGTTGCAAACCAGTTTACCACTTACGTTGATGCAGGTCTCGGCATCGGCGCAACGCCGGACGGCCGCTGCTGCGCCGCTCCGCTGTGTGATTCTCTCGGTGCAATCCACGGAAACGATACAGAAGGACCGACCGCACTGTTGAACTCGGTCACAAAACTGCCGCTTTCGCGATACGTCGGAACGCCGGTTGTCAACATCCGCATCAAAAAGGATCATATGACGATCCTTCCGCCGCTCGTTTCCGCTTATTTTGATCAGGGCGGTATGCAGCTGCAGGTCAGCTGCCTTTCCCGCGAAGATATGATCGCCGCAATGAACGATCCGGAAAAACACCGCAATCTTGTCGTGCGTATCGGCGGATACAGCGAGTATTTTACCCGTCTTTCCCCGGAAATGCAAAAAACCGTCCTCGCAAGAACGGAATATTAAATGCACAAAAGGTGCTGAACGTTGGTTCAGCACCTTTCTTTTTTATCTCGGGTCAAGGATGCGGCCGTCCGCAGAGATCGTAACGATCTGCCACGGAATAAATTTGCCGCTTGCCTGCAGTGCGCGTTTCACCGCGTTTTCAATACCGCCGCAGCACGGAACCTCCATGCGCGTCATTGTCACACTTCTGATATCATTATATAAGAGAATCTGTGTGAGCTTTTCGGCATAATCGCCTTCGTCGAGCTTCGGACAGCCGATCAGTGTGATGCGGTTGCGGATGAACTCATTGTGGAAATTGCCGTAGGCGTATGCGCTGCAGTCCGCCGCGATCAGCAGATGCGCACCGTCGAAATACGGCGCACGGACCGGAACCAGCTTGATCTGTACCGGCCACTGCATCAGCTGGCTTGCCGCCGGTGCCGGTGCTGCCGGATGCTCCAAAACGGCGCGGTTCAGTGCTTTCGCGCGGCTGCCCGGACATCCGCACGGGAGTTTGCCCGGAGCTTTTTCTTCTTTCGCCTTTTTTGCCGCCAGAACAGCCGCTTCGTCATACGCCGGCGCTTCGCGTTCTTCAAAACGAATCGCATCAACCGGACAAGCCGGCAGACAGTCGCCCAAGCCGTCGCAGTAATCCTCGCGTGTGAGTTTGGCCTTTCCGTTTACCATTTCAATCGCACCTTCGTGGCAGGCGGATGCACACGCGCCGCAGCCGTTGCATTTTTCTTCGTCTATTTTGATGATCTTGCGTACCATATTGATTTCCTCCCGTTGTTCGGTTGACTTTATGTATGCAGTATACTACAATAAAAGAAACAAGTCGGTTGTTTTTACAACAGAAGGAGCGTTTTATGGAACAATATTACCCGATTCTTCTCGAATCTCCGCTTTTTAACGACGTGAACGAAGATGAACTCGACGCGATGCTTGCCTGTCAGCAGGCAAAATGTGTTTCCTATCATAAAGGAGACTACATTCTCCGTCAGGGCGAAACACTCAGCTCGCTCTGTATCCTGCTTGAAGGTGCGGCGCACATCCAGCGTGACGATTTTTGGGGTAACCGCAGTATCATAAGCGATCTTTCCGTCGGCGATCTCTTTGGTGAATCCTATGCCGCACCCGGCAGCGGTCCGCTTTTACACGATGTTGTTGCCGCACAGGACTGTGTCGTGCTTTGGCTAGATGTTAACCGGATTCTCCGTGTCTGCGGTGCCGGCTGCCGCTTTCACTCCGCAGTCGTGCAGAACCTCTTTTTTGCGCTCTCGCACAAAAACCGCCGATTGATGCAAAAGCTCAACCATATGTCGAAGCGGTCCACCCGCGAAAAATTGCTCTCCTACCTCTCGGAGGAATCAAAACGGCAAAACAGCAGTACGTTTGCGATTCCGTTCAACCGTCAGGAACTCGCCGATTTTCTCTCGGTCGACCGCAGTGCGATGTCGAACGAGCTCGGCAAGCTCCGGGATGAAGGTCTCCTCACATTCGATAAAAACCGCTTCACCCTGCTTTGAAAGGAAAACACATGGAAATTCTCTATTCCGACCGCGATATCATCGTCTGTGTAAAACCTGTCGGACTCGACTCCGAACACGGTATGTCCGAAGCGCTCAAAGCCGATTTCCTGGGCGATATTTTCCCGATCCACCGTCTGGATTTAAACGTCGGCGGCGTGATGGTTTATGCACGTACAAAACCGGCCGCAGCGGCGCTTTCCAAAGCGGTGCAGGAAGGCGCACTGATCAAAGAATACCGTGCGATCGTGCACGGTACACCTGAAGAATCCGGAGATTGGGAGGATCTTCTTTGGAAAGATCCGAAAAAGAACAAGGTTTTCGTTGTAAAACGGGTGCGCGGCGGTGTCAAAAAAGCACGCCTCACCTACACGCGCCTTTCCTCCGGCGAAAATTCCGAAGTCCTTGTCCGGCTTTATACCGGCCGCACGCACCAGATCCGCGTGCAGTTCGCAAGCCGCGGCTTCCCGCTTCTCGGTGATCACAAATACGGTGCGCGCGACGAGCGCAAAGCGCCGATGCTCTTTTCTTTCCGCCTGACTTTTCCGTATAAAGGCAAAACCGTTACGTTCGAAAAAGAACCGGTATGGCCCGAAGCATAATTTTTCGCATTCACACTTTACATCGCTTATGACAGTGGTATAATAAATATATCGTAAATTCGGAGGCGAGGTTATGGAAAATCTCATACTGTCGCTCAATATCGTCGGTCCGCTTTTTGTGTGCATGGCCGTCGGCTATTTTCTGCGGCAGATCAAAATGCTCGATGACGGTCTGATCAGCAAGCTCAACAAGCTCTGCTTCAAGGTCTTCCTCCCGCTTTATCTGATGGAAAACGTCTACGTCACCGATCTGCAGGCAGCGTTTGATCCGTGGCTGATTCTCTTTTCGCTGATCGGTCTGTTCGTGATATTCGGCATCCTGCTTGTCGTTATCCCGATGCTTGAGAAGGACAATTCGCGCCGCGGCGTTGTTGTGCAGGGTATTTTCCGCAGCAACTTTGCGCTGTTCGGCCTGCCGCTTGCGATCTCGCTCTGCGGCGAAGGCAATATCGGCCCGACCTCGCTTTTGATCGGTATTCTCGTTCCGCTGTATAATGTCCTCGCCGTTATCGCGCTTGAGGGCTTCCGCGGCGGAAAGCCGAACGTCAAAAAGATGGTCAAAGGTATCATTACAAACCCGCTGATCATCGCCACGGTTCTCGGTGTTATTTTCAATCTGCTTCATGTCGATTTCCCGCAGATCATCGATAAGTCAATCAACGACCTCGGCAAGATCGCAACGCCGCTTTCGCTTGTCGCTCTCGGCGGAACCTTCACTTTCGCAAAGGTCCGCAAATACATCAAACAGCTCTCCGTTGTCGTTGTCAGCAAGCTTATTATCATGCCGATCGCAATGATGTCGCTTGCGATCCTTGCCGGATTCCGAAACGAAGATCTCGTGCCGATCATGATCATGTTCGCCGCACCGACCGCGATCTCCTCGTTCCCAATGGCGCAGCAGATGGACGGCGACGCCGAACTCGCCGCGCAGATTATTGTATTCACTTCCGCGATCGCGATTTTTACGATCTTCGTCTGGATTTTCCTCTTAAAGCAATTCGGCTTTATTCTTTAACAAACGCAAAAATGCCTGTGTCGTTAGACACAGGCATTTCATTTTATCATTCAAACAGCATGCTTTCAACGAACAGGTCGGAAAATTCCTCGCAGAGGTTCAGCTCGCAGATCGTGATCGAATCCGCTGCTTTCGCCGCATAGGTGCGTCCGCTTTCGAGCAGACACTGTACCGCGCCCGAAAGACCGCTGTTGCCGATCACACGGATCTTTCCGGTGAATTCTTCCGGAATAAGACCTGCCGCAAGTGCATTTTTCTCGTTCAGATAGAAACCGAGACCGCCTGCAATGCAGAGTTCCGTTACCGCATCGGGATCCGTTTCCGCGTAGCTGCACAGCGTCAGAATACCTGCGCGGATCGCCGCTTTTGCGAGCTGGAACTGACGGATATCTTTCTGGCTCAGCCAGATGTTCGATGTGATCATAAAACAGTCGTCATCCAGGCTCTCGCAGAGCGGATGGCCGCAATCTTCATCAAACAGGCCGCTTTCGTCGATAATACCGGCGTTCAGCAAAACGGCAACCAGATCGACAAGTCCGCTTCCGCAGATGCCGATCGGCGCTGCATCGTCGACCGTGCGGTAGGAAAGATGTCCGTTTTCGTACGAAACCGCACAGACCGCTCCCGGAACACCGCCGATGCCGCATTCGATATTCGCGCCTTCCAGCGCCGGACCTGCCGCAGTGGAAGCACATACGAGACGTTCGCCGTTATACAGCGCGAGCTCGCCGTTCGTACCAAGGTCAGCCAGCAGGCGAACCTTGCCCTGATCGAGTTTTTCGCTCACGATGCCGCAGATAACGTCCGCACCGATATAGCCGGAAGCGGACGGCAGAACGTATACCGTTTCCGCCGCAAGACCGAGCTCTTCGCCGGTCAGCGTTTTCATTTTGGTGAACACCGGTGTAAACGGGACGACGCCGATCGGTGTCGGATCAACGCCGCAGAACAGATGCTGCATCGTCGTATTGCCGCAGACCGTCAGCGTTTTGACCGATCCGATGCCTTTTTCCGCGCAAAGACCGTTCAGCAGTTCGGCGCATTCCTTGCGGATGAGCTCCGTCTGCAGTTCGAGTTTGCCTTCCGAGCAGGCAGTAATACGGCTGATAACATCCGATCCGCAGACGTGCTGCGGGTTCAGCACGGCACGTTTGCCGAGTGTTTCGCCGGTCTTTAAGTCGACCAGCACGCATGCGACCGTAGTCGTACCGATATCGATCGCCGCGCCGATGCCATCGTCTTCCGCGCTCCAGCCGCCCTGACCGAATTCGGTCAGACCGCCGCCGGAAACTTTCGGAACAGTGACTTCCATATCGCCGCAGACCTTTGTCTGACAGGCGAGAACTTCGCGTTCACCGGATGCATCTTTTACGGTTACACGGCATTTTTTGCAGGTGCCGTTTCCTTTACAGGGTGCATATACGGCGATCTCGTTTTCTGCAAACAGAGCGTGCAGATTTGCACCGTCCGCCGCAGCGAGTTCGAACCGCTCGTCACCCCAGTATGCAATGACTTTGTTCATACCTGCTCACCCTGATATTTCGCGCGGCGATTCGGACAGTCCTTCATCGGGCAGTGCTGGCAATTTTCGTAGAACACTTCGCTCTCGAACATAATGCCGCTTCCGGTTTTCGACGGAACCATCAGGAAACTCTCGTTATACGTAACACCGATCGTCTCTTTTACAAAATCGCGGCCGCCGAGGATTTCGAACAGCTCCTGCTGACCGGAGATCGGCCAGGATGCAAGCGAACCCGGGTTGAGACCCGCAAGATGTCCGGAGGTGTGATACTGCTCCTTCAGAAAATCGCGGAATGCGACCATCGCTTTGCCGAGATATCTTTTCTTGATCTCGTCCGCCCAGAATTCGTACAGGAAATCGCCGGTGTACTGCTCGGACCATTTTTCAAGAGCCGGTCCACAGGTCGTAATGCTCGGGAAGCAGCGGTGTTTGCCGCCAAGCTTTTCCGCAACGAGTGTCGACGGCACGGTAACGCCGTTTACGCATACGTCCGTTTTTGTCGCTTCGCCGATCGAAACAACGCCAAAAAGCACGAGCGGATCCGCAACAGTCTCTGCTTCGTTCAGCAGATCGACCATTTCTTCTTCGAGGTCCTCGTTGGCAAGTTTAAGCAGTGCCTTTTTATCGTTTTCGCCTAAGGCGGTATCGTCGAGTCTTCCGACGAAAAAGCCGCCGATCTCTGTGATTTTCATAGCTTATCCTTTGTAGTGACGGTATTTTTCCAGCGCATCGAGAACAGCAGCGCAGTTATCGATGGAGGTCTCATAGTTGAGCTCAACGTTCAGGGAGAGGCCGCCCTCTTTCATGTAGAGTGCTTCAACGCATTCGCCAACGTGATCGAAGATCTGCGAACGGGTAGCAAACGGGAAGAGCTGACGGTCAAGGTCGAGGTTGATCGGGATGATCTGCTCTTTGCGGCAAACGCGAACGAGGTTATCGAGGCCGTTTGCGCGGAACTGCGGGTTGATCATGTCAACGCCACACTCAACGAGGTCCGGCATAATCTCATGGATTTCACCGTCGGTGTGCATGTAGATGAGCAGTTCCGGATGTTTTGCCTTGATCATGCCGTACATTTCTTTGTAGCACGGTTTGAGGTATTTTCTCCAGCGTCTTGCGCCGATTGCGAGACCTTTCTGCATACCCTGGTCATCGCCGAAAGCAACAAGATCCTTCCAGTTGTCCATAACTGCTTCAATCTGGATTTTGTTGTAGGTGAGAACTTTGTTGATGAGAACTTCAATCTCTTCGCCCTCTTCTGCGAACATCATCATTGCATTTTCAAAGCCGCAGAGGTCGAGAAGGCGCAGATACATAAAGCCGTGCGGCAGTCTGCCGTCGCGGTTTTTCGGAATTTCCAGGTCGAAAACATCTTCCGGCTCTTTGATCGGGTTGCCGGTAACGATTGCTTCCATACCTTCGTCAACGTTGGACCATACACAGCCCCATTCGTCAACGTGCTCGCCTGCACGGTAGGTGGAACCCATTGCAACCATCGACGGATCACTGTAATCAACCGTGTAGTCTTTCGGGAAGAACTGCGGGTATTCTTTAACGAGGCGCTCAACCTCTTTGCCATTGTGAATCCAAGCCGCCGGAAGGAAACCAACCGTCGTCGGGATAACGGACGGGGATTCCATACGGATGGCTTTCATAAAATCAAGATCACCAAACATTTGATTATCTCCTTAACCTTTTTTCTTTTTCATTCTGCACTCGCTTTGCCGCCGAATGCATTTTCGCGGTATTGGCGCGGTGAAATACCGACATGTTTGCGGAATACACGGGTAAAATAACCCTGATCTTCAAATCCGCAAAGCTCCGCGATATCCGCTACTTTTACGCCTTTCTGCGTCAGCAGAATTTTGCTCTTTTCAATCCGGATATATGTGATATACGTCGATATGGTCTGGCCGATCTCCTTGCGGAACATACCCGAAAGGTGCGATGGACTCAGATATACGTACGACGAAATTTCTTCCAGCGTCAGCTTGCGGTTGAAATTCGATTTGATGTACTCCATTACGCGGTATATCGTGTCCGAATGACGGACTTTCGAAAATTCAAACGAATACTCGACGAAATGATGCAGGACCTCCGTCAGCAAAAGATCCAGTTCTTCAAGCGACTGTGTTCCGCGGACGGCCGGGATATAACTTTGGCGGTATAAAAAAAGTTCATCCTGTTTGACTTCACCGCTGTGTTTTAACAGCAGCCAGACAAGGCGTACCGCACGGCTGCGGATCAGCGCAAACTGATCCGGATGCGGCGCATAGACATACCCCAGAAATTCGTTCAGAATTTTGCGGGCTTTCATCTTGTCCTGATCCGTCAAGGCTTTGCCGAATTCTTCTTCGAGATCGCCCATCATCGGAAAACTGTTGTATTCTTCCGCATTTTCGGTATCCTCCACCGGGATCTCCGAAATGATGTTTTTATCGTAATACGGCGTATCCGGACGATACCGCAAACCGTAAACCGCCATCTCCAAAAGTGAAGTGACGTGATTCATCGTATCGGCAAGGCAGAGCGGGAGCTCCCTCATCTTTTCCTTGTCGATATAGTCCGGCATATCCAGAAGCGTGTCCTGTAGTTCGCCCATAACAACCGGACCGGCCAGCACAGTTAGATCCGATTCCGGAACCGTTACCGCCGAAAAGACCAGGCCGATCGGGCAATAGTAAATATACCGTCCTTTCCATCTCCGCGCTTCGCTGCAGCCGTAAAGCATCGTTGGCAGCAAATTGCAGCGGTTGGGACATATATCGCAAAAAAAGGTACCCGCCGCGTCTTCCGTAAAGCGGATCTCATGCTCTGCCGCATCCACAACACTGATCGGCAAACGGTTAAGCGCCGAAAAATGCCGTGCGAGCGAACGATAAAGATCGGGCTTTTTGGTCGTCACAGCGGGTTCCTCCCTGCTTTTGTTCTTTTAAAGTTTAAACTTATGCGTTCAGGAATGCAACAGCAGCGTCTGCAGCGGAAGCAGCGTCAGAAGTGTATTTGTCTGCGCCGATGCTCTCTGCAAAACGGTCATCAACCGGAGCGCCGCCAACCATGATTTTAACTTTGTCACGGATGCCTTTTTCTTCTGCCAGTTTAACAACATCGCCCATAACGGTCATGGTGGTGGTCAGAAGAGCGGAGCAGCAGATGATGTCGCACTCTTTTTCGATAGCGGTGTTTACGAACATTTCCGGAGAAACGTTGGTGCCGAGGTCGATAACTTCGAGGCCTTTGCTCTCGAGCATGAGTTTAACGAGGTTTTTGCCGATATCGTGCAGGTCGCCCTGAACGGTGCCGATGCAAACGCGGCCTTTAACCTCAACGTCGCCGTCTTTCATGTACGGTTTGAGCATATCCATGCCTTTGGTCATAGCGCGAGCGGAGATCAGAACTTCCGGAACGTAAACTTCGTCGTTCTTGAATTTCTCGCCGATAACTGCCATGCCGTCGAGCAGGCTCTGCATGATGTCTTTTGCTTCGATTTTCTCATCGAGAGCGGTCTGAATGAGGGTGGTAACAGCCTTTACGCGGCCTTTCTGCAGGTTTTCGCTGATTTCTACTAATACGGACATGATAAAGTTTCCTCTCTTGATAAATTATTTGTTGGTATAATACGATTTGACAGAGTCAAAAAACGCGTTGATGTTATCCCACGACACCGCCGGCGGAAGATCGCATCCGGAGGACGGAACGTAGTTTGCATAGCCGCCGCATTCAGCCATCATAGCTGCAACAGCTGCTTTCATGGTTTCCGGTGTGCCGTTTTTAAACTGGCTTGCCGGATCGATATTGCCCATAACCGGAACATCTTTCGGCATTTTCTCAAGCATCTCTTTCATCGAAACGCTGTTGCCGAAGTGATATGCGCTGCAGCCGTTTTCTGCAATCGACTCGGTCATGCGGTTTACATAGTCGCCGCAGTTATGATAAACAACGATGAAATCGTCGTCACAAACTGCATCGGCAATTTTTTTGACATACGGTGTGGAGAACTCCTCCTCCTGCGACGGTGCAAGCAGACCTGCAAGCGGTTCTGCCATTACAACGCCGTTTGCACCGGCTTCTTTAAACGCTTTGATGTACTCGATGGTGAACTGTGCACATTTCTCCAGCAAGGTGTGCAGCATATCCGGTTCTTCAAAGCAGTAGATCAGAGCCTCGCTGACATCAACCAGGCGGCCGGTCATACTGAACGGGCCAAGAACGCCTGCAAGAATCGGGCGATCGGTGATCATATCTTTTACTTTGCGGATCGCTTCGATCGCAACGCCGGTTCTGCCGGATCCGACAGCCGGAATTTCCAGTGCGTCAGCCTCTTCCTCGCTGCTGATCAGTGCGCCGACGATTGCCGGAACCTCATCGTCAGAAAACGCTGCTTCTGCGCCGAATGCTTCTGCTTCCAGAGAAAGGTCCATAAAGCTAACCGCAGCCAAAGCGTCGGTGTTCTCTGCAACCTTTTTCATACATGCAGCCTGCAGATCACTGTTCTGCACGAGTTCACGAACGGAAACACCGTCCATCAGCTGAATGCCCGGGAAGGAGAGGATCGGCAGCGGTTTTTTCACCGGAGATGCCATTACGTCGCTGAGCCATTGTTTCATGTTCAAAGAGCATACCTCCTCAGTTTTCCAGTTTTGCATTGTATTCATCGACGATCTTTCCGACCAGACGGATGCGCTCAATATCGCCCGTGGAGGAGATCTCGTCCGAAATACCAAGAATCAGATTCGGTGCAAAGAGATCGAGAATCTCATGCACGCAGTCAACCAGCACCTCTTCCGGATACGTTTTGTCAAAGTAAACAGCCGGGATGCCGTCAACCAGGAACATATCACCGAGGAACTTTTTGACCTCTTTCATTTCTACGTCGCCCTGCGGTTTCGGCGTGATTGCCTCAATGCCGTCCATGCCCGTTTCCTGATAAAATTCCATCAAGCCGCGGTTGTCGCCGTCGAAATGCGCATATACGAATTTGCCCGCTTTATGCAGACGCTCGCAGCGGAGCTTATACTCCGGCAGAACGTACTGTTCAAACAGAGCCGGCGAAAGCGTGCCCGAATGGACGTTGTCGCCGAAGTTGATGATATCGATCGGAGATTCGTTGATCACGTCGATCAGACGGAAGTGACATTCGCGAAGTGCGGCAAAGTATTCTTCAACCGTCTCCGGATAGTCATAGAGTGCGTAAACGCCTTCTTCGACGCCCATCAGGTCGATGTACAGGCGCTGCACCGAGATGCGCGGGATAAATACGCACGGTGCACCGAGGTCACCCCACTCCGCATACGTTTTATCGAAGTGTTCCTGCGAATACGCCCAGTTCGTGTGCTGCTCGATATAGGTCATGATCTTCAGATCTTCTTCGTTGCAGACGAGCCATTTCTTCGTGCGTTTTGCCCAGGAAGTCGATACCGTTTCAAGCTCCTGTGTGAGTGTGCCGACCGGCGTTTCAAAGACCTGGCGGTCGATATTGCCGTCTTTTTCCCAATATGTTTTCACCGTATCGTCGTATACCGGATAGAAGCAGTCGTTATACTCGTAGATACGTGCCGAGCAGCCAAGTTCTTTGTAGATTTCAACTTTCTTCATACCCTTGTAGATACCCGGGAGCTCACCGACGTCAAACAGCTTGTCCGAGATCCAGCAGTCGATACGCGGCTGCCAGATGACCTTGCCGTTTGCGCGCTTAAAGCAGATATCATGATGCAGTTTCGCAAAATTAGTACCCATGCGCTCTACCTCCAATTATACTACTTATACTATACAGGAAACCGCAGCTTTTTTCCAGTACAATTCGCTTATTTTTTTGAACTTTTTTACGGATTGCAGGCGCAAATTTCAACCGGTTTCTTGATGTACCCTTTTCTGTCTGCTATACTGTATTGCACATAAACCGTAAAGCATATTGCTTTTGAAAGGAGGCGGAGGCTATGGCTTTAATCAAAATCGAAAATCTGACGTTTTCTTATCCCGGCAGTTACGATACTATTTTCGAAAATGTCTGCATCCAGCTCGATACCAACTGGAAGCTTGGCTTTATCGGCAGAAACGGACGCGGCAAAACAACACTGCTGAACCTCCTGCTCGGTAAATACGAATACCGTGGTACGATCATATCCTCTGTTCCGTTCGACTATTTTCCATACACTGTGTCCGACCCAATGCGGTTTACCGCAGAGATTCTGGAAGAAATCGCACCGCAGGCGGAAGAATGGGAACGAATGCGCGAACTCTCCTTGCTTGATGTCGATGCCGATGTGCTGTGGCGCCCGTTTCATACGCTTTCAAACGGCGAACAGACGAAAGTTCTGCTTGCGGCTCTGTTTTTGAATGAAGGCCGGTTTCTCCTGATTGACGAACCGACCAACCATCTCGACGTAAAAGCGCGTGAGGCGGTTTCTGCTTACCTCAACCGAAAAAAGGGATTTATTCTCGTTTCGCACGACCGTCGTTTTCTCGACGGCTGCATCGACCACGTTCTTTCTTTAAACCGCAGTACGATCGATGTGCAGACGGGCAATTTTTCCTCCTGGTTTGAAAACTTCAGCCGCCGCCAGCAGTTTGAACTGAACGAAAACGAACGGCTGCAGCGGGATATATCGCGATTGCAGGACGCCGCACGCCGAGCTTCCGGCTGGTCCGATCAGGTTGAAAAAACGAAGAAGGGCGAATACGACAGTGGTTTTATCGGGCATAAATCCGCCAAAATGATGAAGCGCGCCAAATCCATTGAAGCCCGCCGCACCCGGGCAGCCGATGAAAAATCTGCGCTGCTCAAGGATATCGAAAAAGCAGAAGAACTCAAACTCTCACCGCTTACTCATCATGCCGATCCGCTCGTCTCATTCGAGAATGTCTCCATCCGTTACGGCGAACACACCGTCTGCGCACCGGTCCGCTTCTCCATCCGACAGGGTGAACGCATCGTACTTGACGGCAAAAACGGCAGCGGAAAATCAAGTCTGATCAAACTCCTTCTCGGTGAGGATATCGCGCACAGCGGAACTGTCCAGACCGCTTCCGGTCTAATCATCTCTTACGTCCCGCAGGACACCTCTCATCTGCATGGTTCTTTGCGCGAATATGCAATCGAAAACGGAATCGATGAGAGCCTTTTTAAAACAATTCTGCGGAAAATGGACTTTGAACGCGTACAGTTCGAAAAAGATATGTCCGATTTTTCGGGAGGACAGAAGAAAAAGGTCCTGATTGCCCGGAGTCTCTGCGAAAAAGCGCATCTCTATATTTGGGATGAACCCTTAAACTTTATTGATCTCTATTCCCGTATGCAGATCGAAAGCCTCCTCTCGCAATTCAAACCAACGATGCTCTTCGTTGAACACGATAAAGCCTTTCGCGACGCAATTGCAACACAGAGCGTAGAGTTAAGCACGGAATAAAGCGCAAAAAAGACCGAATTCAACAGAATTCGGTCTTTTCGGTTATATACTCTCTTTTTATACCGGCTGCAGGTTTTTCTCTTTCGCGGTCGGTGCGTGACCGCCGCTCAGCATGATCATTTCGTAGCAGAACGGATTCTCTTCATCCGCCGCATCCACGAAAACTTTGCCGACATAGTAAACGCCGAGAACGCCGTTTTTAATAACAACCTGTGTTCCTTTTTTGATCGCCGGAACTTTGCCGTTGTAGCTCTCTTCGGTCAGTTCCACGAGTTTTCTTACTTCAGCACCTGCCGGGGTGTTGACGATGATCTCATTGATGCACATGGTGTGATCCTCCTTTGACTTTTTAAACGCCGATGCGGTCTTGCCGCTATGATTTTATTATAAACCACATTTCTCAGAAAAGAAAGAGGGTTTCGCACTTTTTTCTGCCGCGGTTGCATTCCGGTTTTCGCTCCTGTATAATAGGAAACAGCCAACAGAAAGGAAGAATCCGTCATGCTGAATTTTGAAAGTGATTACATCCACGGCGCACACAAAAAGATACTCGCGCGCCTTGTAGAAACGAATTTCGAGCCGCTCTCCGGCTATGGCAACGATAAATACTGCGAAAGTGCCAAAGCAAAAATCAAAGCTGCCTGCGGCCGCGACGACGCCGAGGTTTTCCTGCTTACCGGCGGAACCCAGACAAACCAGCTCGTCATCGATACGCTGCTTGCTCCGTATGAAGGCGTTGTTGCCGCAAACACCGGTCACATCGCAACGCACGAAGCCGGCGCGATCGAATTCACCGGTCACAAGATCCTCACCCTGCCGAACAATCTCGGCAAAATCGAGGCATCCGACCTCAAAAACCTGCTCGCCACGTTCTTTGGCGACGACAACCACGACCACGCCGTTTTCCCGGGTATGGTCTATATCTCCCATCCGACCGAATACGGCACGCTTTATACGAAAGCGGAGCTCACCGCAATCTCCGAAGTCTGCCGGGAATACGATCTGCCGCTTTACATGGACGGCGCACGCCTTGGCTACGGTCTGATGAGCACCGGCACCGATCTTACACTGCCCGATATTGCCGACCTCTGCGACGCATTCTATATCGGCGGTACAAAAGTCGGCGCGCTCTGCGGCGAAGCGGTCGTATTCACTCACGGAAAAACACCGAAGCACTTCTTCACGCAGATCAAACAGCACGGCGCGCTTTTGGCAAAAGGCCGTCTCGTCGGCGTACAGTTCGATACCCTCTTTACCGACGATCTCTATTTTAAAATCAGCCGCAACGCGATCGAAAAAGCAGACCGCATGCGTGCCGCTTTCGCCGAAAAAGGCTACACCTTCTTCATCGAAACGATCACGAACCAGATTTTCATCACGCTCGAAAACAAGAAGCTCGAGGAACTCAAACAGCACGTTTCGGCAAGCTTCTGGGAACGCACGGATGAAAATCACACCGTCGTCCGCTTTGCCTCCTGCTGGGCAACAACCGACGAGGATGTCGACCACCTGATCGCTCTGCTTTAAATAATAGCACAAAAGGACGGATCAAGCGATCCGTCCTTTTCGTTTACCAATCAATAGAAATCGGGTTTCCGCTCCTGTGGAACGTAGGTGTTAAACATAATGCCGCGGATGTTATCGAAATTCTGCTGCGGCGTTTTCTCATACGACGATTCGAGCTGCCATGACGCTTCGTTTCCCATCCGGTCGAGGAGCGTATGGAAATACTCTTCCGTCCACACCTGCGGATTCGGAATCTTCTCCGTCGGCTTGTTCTGGAAATACGAACGGAATTCTTTCTCTACGTATTCACGCGCTTCTGCATACGTCTCGGGTGCAAAAGGCGCGACCAACGAACCTTTCATGCGGAACGGAAGCAATTCGTTCAATTCGGCACGTATACTGTCGAGGACATATTCCATACCGTTTTCATACGCTTCCCGCATCGCTTCGTCTTCACGGAATTCTTCTATGATTTCCCGAACGGAATGGTGCCGCAGATTCAGACGGTACGCATATTCTTTTTCCGGAAGTTCGTCAAGCATCGTATCGTAATCCGCTTTGGTGTATGCTTCTTTCGTATAGCTGTCCAGAACAGCATCCGTCCAATGATCATCCGGGAGAAGATCCTGTCCGATCTCAACAATCAACCAGTAACCGCCCATCACACAGTCGCCTGTCTGTGCGTTCGATACCGTTTCGACCAATACGCGTACCCATTGGCCGGAATTATCGGTTTGGATTCCCGCCACTTCATATCGAATATTGGATGCACTCGTAGTTGCATAAACGATCAGCAGCGCTTTATCCCGGAACCAAACCTCATCGTATTCCTGCACCGCATCATCAAACGACCTGACACCGCCGCCTTCTTCTGCAAATGCAACTTTTCCCTCAAAGCGTTTTCTGAAATTATCGAGCCCAATCTTTGTCACAATCGGGTAAACCGGAAGATTGCGCAGTTGCGGAGAATCATAAAAGTTGATATGATTCAGTTCTTCGTCGTCCGAATATCCCGCCCAAGCCGTCTTCCCCACAAAGCTCCGGTCAACCGAACGGCGGAACACCGCACCATCGGGTACGCATACCGTCTCTTCAGCGGAATCTTCGTCGTAACGATATTTCGGAAGCTCTGCCGATTTTGCCGCATTGAACGCAAAATCCTCGCCTACGATGTCAAAGACATAGATCACGCCCGCGCCGCAGTCGACGGTCAGCTCTTCTGTTCCCCGGTGATACCGTCCACCCGGAACAACAGTAGAACGCGTCGAATAGTTGAACGTCGCAAGTCCCGTGGAAAGATCGAGCACAAGGCTTGCACGGTCCTGATCGGTTCCCCAGCTGTATCGACGAACCGAACCCTCCATTGGCGATGCCGGATTGATAAACGGATCGTTTGTGTACGGTACGGCAAACTCGCTCCACAGCGCACCTTGCGAATCATTCTGGACATAGATTCGATATATGCCCGGTGTGGAAAGATCGAACGAATGCAGATTGTACCGTTTCAGAATACTCGAACGTGCCGGCAGGATATTCGCGATCATATCAAAATACAGCACATCCGTCGAACAACCGAACCATTTATCGCCCGATTTCCGTTCGATATTGAATCCTTCGCCGAAATAAAAATCTTCATCGGTATCATTCGTCCACATCACTTCAAGATATGGATTTTCTCCCGAAAGCTCTGCAGTCAAAACAGAGATCGATACACCTTCGATTTCCGATCCCGTTTCTTCGTTCGCCAATGCCGCCTCGACATATCCGCGCAGCCAGTCCGGATCCTTCAGTTTATAAACTTTCGAGGTCATCTCTGTTACACCGATCGCAACGTATGTAAAATCCGGGTCAACACAGATTTGCAGAAGTGTTTCCTCATAATCACTGAATGCAACACACTTTATCCAGTCAAT
>JBGUUS010000101.1:0-3221 GCA_045133675.1 Oscillospiraceae bacterium
TTGGTGCGGATGACAGGACTTGAACCTGCACATCGGAGATACCAGATCCTAAGTCTGGCGCGTCTGCCAATTCCGCCACATCCGCATGACTCGTTTATTATAACAAGTGTGCGGCGGTTTGTCAAACTAAAATCGTCTTGCATAACCGCATCGGCGGCAGAGGTCTTCGGCGGCTCTGCGCCGGCGGAATCCTTCTGCGATCGCTTCGGCACGCGGCGAGGTGAGGATATCGCTCAGCTTTTGGGAAAATACGTTGCCGAGCGCGATCACACCGTCGCTGTCTAAGCAGCAGGGCACAACCGTGCCGTCGCAGAGAATGCCGAAATGATCGCGCAGACCGTAGCAGGCGACTTCTTCGCCGCCGTCGGCTGCGTCCTTATCCGGCCAGGCAAAGCGCTCGCCCCATTCAAGAAACAGACCTTTGCGGATGCGGTATCCGGTCCGGTTTTCGCTCCATTCTCCGGGCAGTGCTTCGCGCAGCTCGGCAAGCGCCGTATCGTTTCGGCCTTCGTCAACGCCGCTGTTCCAAAGCCGCAGGGAGATGAGCACGCCTTTTTCGTTCGCCTTTTCGGCGAAATCCGCGATTTTGCGGATATACCGCGCGTGCTCGGCCTCGCTTTCGCCTTCAAAGCTGTGCAGCGAGATGTTCACCTTGTGCAGCCCCGGCAGAAGGATCGAATCGCCAAAGCGGTCGAGCAGCGTGCCGTTTGTCGTGATCATCGGCTTCATTCCGGCGTCAGCCGCCATTTCGATAAACCGCGGCAGCAGCGGGTGGATCAGCGGTTCGCCCATCAGGTGATGATAGATGTACTTCGTTTTTCCGTCCAACTCGGCGAGGATATGCGCATATTCTTCTTCGGTCATCTGCCGTTTTGCGCGGCTGTGTCCGTGGCAGAACGAGCAGTTCATATTACAAATATTCGTGATCTCCACATATACGCGGGAATACACCGTCCTGCCTCCTTTTTGTTATCAGCGGTAGGAATTATAGAAATAGCCGCAGCTCTCGCTGTACGGATCAAAAATCTGACGTTGATAAGAGCTCGTGCCCGAACAGTTGCAGACACCGCCGCTGTAATAGCGGCATTTGATGCAGCATCTGTTGATACCGGGCTCGTCATCATCCGAGCGGCCGGACGAAGAACTGTACGAGGAAGAGCTGTACGAACCGGTCGTATAGCCCGCCGCACGTTTGCGTGCTTCCACCGCTTCGAGAAAACGCGCCGCCTCTGCAGCTTTTTCGCGCTGATATGCGGCTTCGCGCGCCTGTTTTTGCCGCCATACTTCCAACTCTTTTTCTTCTTTTTCGATCTGTGCCTTCGTTTTCATGGAGGTGGTTTCTCCGAAGAGGAAGGCGATAGTTGCGAAAACAGCAAGTGTGACAAGCGCAAGCGCTTCTGCGAGGATACCCATCCAGAAGCCGTTCAGTGTGAAGTTTTTGATAAACGTATAGCCGACGAAGAGCACATACGGTGCCCAGCGGCCGCTTTCCACCATTTTTCCGGTCTTCGTACCGCTTAAAAAGATGAAAATATTGAGGAAAGACGCCGTTGCAAGCTCAAGCGAAAGGCGGTTATAGAACGAGAAGAACGAATCTGCGCGGATGATCGCGTTGCCGATCGGGAAGATCCATACGATACCCATTGCGATATACGGCATCGCCGCGATCAGCTTTTTCCTGCCGCTGCTGAGTGCATCGTATTCTTCTTTTACATTCGGACAGATCGTTTCCATTATACCAAGAGGAACAACGAACGCGATCGCAAAGAGCAGGTGGAACCAAAATAACATAAAAAACGCCCCGTTTCTATGATTTTGTACTTACAGATATTGTATCGCAAAATCCGACAGAATACAAGACGAAACGCCGCAAACTTGCATCTGGAAACGCGTTGTGTTATAGTGTTATTGAGAACGAAACGGAGTGAATACAATGGATGCTTTACTGAAACAGATTCTTGCGGACTGCAGGAAATACACAAAACACGGCCATGTCGCAACGTATATTCCGGAGCTTGCGAATATGGATGCCGAAAAACTCGGTGTTTACGTCTTGACCGAAGACGGAAAGGCGTATGCCGCCGGCGATTATATGGACAAATTCACGATTCAGAGTGTTGTCAAACCGCTGATTTTGCTGCAGGCTTTGATGGACAGCGGCGTGCAAAAAGTGCGTGCGCTCGTTGGCGTAGAGGCAACCGGCAAGCCGTTTGACGCCTTCAATTACAGCGATCAGGCGCTGACCGGCGCGCACATCAACCCGATGATCAATACCGGTGCCATTGCGCTTTGCACACTGATCCACGGCGACACGTATCACGCAAAATTCAACCGGCTTTTGGCGCTTGCGCGCAAACTCACGGATAATCCGCTGCTCGGTGTGGATCAGGCGGTGTACCGCTCGGAAAAACTGACGGGCAACAAAAACCGTGCGCTTGCCTATATGCTGACGGCGTACGGTATGATCGCCGATCCGGTGGAGGAAGTGCTCGACTGTTATTTCCGCGCCTGCTCGATTTCGGTCAACTGCCGCGATCTGGCAAAGATCGCACACGTTTTTTCAACCCACGGCATCCACCCGGTAACGGGCGAACGCATTTTCCCGGCGGAATACGCCAAATATGTCAATGCCACGCTCGCAACGTGCGGTATGTACGACGGATCCGGTGAATTTGCGCTGAAAGTCGGCGTTCCGGCAAAAAGCGGTGTCGGCGGCGGTATTATGGCGATTGTTCCGCGCCGCATGGGTATCGGCGTTTTCGCACCGGCGCTCGATAAACACGGCAACAGCACCGCCGGTGTCGAGGTTCTCGCCGCGATCAGCAGCGCACTCGATTTGAATATTTATTAAACGAAAACAGGACGAACTTTCCGTTCGTCCTGCTTTTTTTACCTTAACCGAGGCGAAAGCCTCGATTTCACATTTGCGAAGCAAATATTTCACTCTGCGAAGCAGAATTTCACCGCCGCAGGCGATTTCACTGCGGTGCAGCGCACCGCCTCACATGCCGTGTTCCACGCGTCTTAAGTGCAGCTCCTGCGAAGCTTTGCTCAAAAGCGTGAAGTAACCGGACCATCCGCCCATGCGTACACGCAGACCGCGGTAATTCTCCGGGTTGGCGATCGCTTTTTTCAGATCTTCCGCGCTCGTGATCGTCAGCGTCATCATATTGCCGCCGGACTGCAGGAAGGTCTTGATCAGCGCTTCCACGCGCATCGTT
>JBGUUS010000102.1:0-13300 GCA_045133675.1 Oscillospiraceae bacterium
CGATCAGCTGATCAAAGCATGGCTGCCGATTATGAGCGGCTGCAACAATTTCTGTTCGTACTGCGTCGTTCCGTATGTTCGCGGCCGTGAAAAGAGCAGAAAGAGCGAGGACATTATCGCAGAGTTTACCTCTTTGGTTGAAGCGGGATATAAAGAGATTACACTGCTCGGTCAGAACGTAAACTCCTACGGTAAAGGCCTTGAAGAGGATATTGATTTTGCACGTTTGCTGCGCAAACTCAATGCGGTTCCGGGTGATTTCAGAATTCGTTTTATGTCTTCGCATCCGAAAGATGCAACCTTCGATCTGATTGATGCAATTGCAGAATGTGATAAAGTCTGCAAGCATTTTCATCTGCCGGTACAGAGCGGAAGCGACCGGATTCTCGCAGAGATGAACCGTCGTTACACCGTAGCGGACTATATGAAGCTGATCAACTACGCCAAAGAACGTATTCCGGATATTTCCTTTACGACGGATATCATCGTCGGATTCCCGGGTGAAACGGAAGAAGATTTCGAGAAAACGCTTGATCTTCTCAAAGAGGTGCAGTTTGATTCGCTGTTCTCGTTTATTTACTCCAAACGTGTCGGAACAAAGGCGGCTTCGATGCCGGATCCGACCACTGCAGAGGAGAAATCGGCACGTTTTAACCGCATGATCGCTTTGGAAAAAGAGATCGGCGCTGCGCGCTATGAAAACCTTGTTGGCAAAACATTCCGGATCTTGGTTGACGGACCGGGCAGGTCAGGCCCAACCTATTATACCGGCCGGAGTGATGGCTATATGATCGTCGATTACGACGGCAAACCAGAAGATGTCGGTAATTTTGTTACCGTAAAAATCACAAAATCTCTGAATTGGGCACTGCTCGGTGAGCGTGTACCCGATGAAGCATAAAACGGAGGATACAAACATGGATTTAGAAAAAATGACCCGTGAGCTTGGTAAAGCAATCCAGGCAAGCGAACAGTACAAAGCAATGCAGGAAGCTCTTGCAGCAAACGAGGCTGACACCGAACTCAACGATATGATGGGCAAAATCGAACTCATCCGTCTGCAGTTCTCCCAGGAGACGCAGAAAGAGACCCCGGATCAGGAAAAACTGCAGCAGTACGACAAAGAGTTCAAAGAGACCTACACCGCAATCATGGGCAGACCGTCTATGATGGCATACAACATCGCAAGACAGGATGTTGATGAAATGATGCAGCGCATCAGCGGCATTCTCGCACTCTGCGTAAACGGCGAAGATCCGGACACCTGCTCTCCGGAAGCTCACAACTGCTCCGGCAGCTGCTCCACCTGCGGTGGTTGCCACTAATTTTTAACGACCTAAAACAACGATGAGGAGGAGAACGCACATTGGCAAGTCTGTCCCCGATGATGCAGCAGTATCTCGATATTAAAGCAGCGCACAAAGACCACGTCCTGTTTTTCAGACTCGGCGATTTTTATGAGATGTTTTTCGACGATGCGATCAACATTTCCAAAGAGCTCGAGCTGACTTTAACCGGACGCGACTGCGGCCTGCCGGAACGTGCGCCAATGTGCGGCATTCCTTATCATTCTGCCGAAACATATATCAAACGTCTGATCGATCGCGGCTATAAGGTTGCGATCTGCGAACAGCTTGAAAATCCGGCGCTTGCAAAAGGTATTGTAAAACGCGATGTAATCCGCTTGATTACACCGGGTACCGTTATAGAAAATACGTTTTTGAACGAAGAGCGCAATAACTATATTGCGTCCGTTGTGGTCAATAAAAGAGAATTCGGCGCGTGCTTTGCTGATATTTCCACCGGTGATGTTTATCTGACGCAGCAGAAAGCGGCGGATATTTCCGGTGAGATTATCGGCGAGCTTTCGCGTTTTTCGCCGAGCGAGCTTCTCTTCAGTGAAGGGCTTGTTTCGCATAAGGCGATCGGTACATTTATCAAAGACAAACTTTCCTGCGTTTGTGAGATGTATACCGACGAGGAGCTTGAATATGCAGGCTGTGCAAAAGTTGTATTGACGCATTTTGCGGATCAGACGTTAGAGCAGCTCGGTATCGGTGATAAGCCGCTTGCCGTGCAGGCACTCGGCGCGCTCGTCCGCTATGTCGGTTCAACACAAAAAGACGGCGCAAAACGTCTGACCACGATCAAACTTTATCGCGATGACGAGTATATGGGTCTTGATCTGACTGCTATGCGCAATCTTGAACTGACAGAAACGATGCGTGCGAAAGAGAAGAAAGGTACGCTTTTGTGGGCGCTTGACCGCACCAAAACGGCGATGGGCAAACGCTATATCCGCAAAGCGGTTGAACGCCCGCTTCTCAATCCGATTGAAATTACAAAGAGACAGTCTGCGATCAAAGCCCTGCTTGACGATCCTGTAAAAAGGGAAGATATCCGCAAGCTTTTGGTCGGTGTATATGATCTGGAACGCCTTGCGACGCGCGTAGTATATGGCAGCGTTAATCCGCGTGAACTGCGTGCACTTGCCTCCACCTTATCGCAGCTTCCGGCAATCAAAGAGTTGACGGAAAACCTTGCATCCGATTATATCAAAAGGATTTATGAGCAGATCGAGCCGCTTGAGGACGTCTGCACGCTGATCGATAATGCGATTGTGGATGATCCGCCCGTTGTATTAAAAGACGGCGGCGTTATCCGGTCGGATTTCCACGAGGAATTGGCGGAATACCACAACATTCGCGACCATTCCAAAGAGTATATCGCAGCAATCGAAGAACGCGAAAAAGAAGCAACCGGTATCAAGAATCTGAAGATCGGTTATAACCGCGTTTTCGGCTACTATATTGAAGTCACCCGTTCGTATCAGGAGCTTGTTCCGGATACATACATCCGCAAACAGACACTCGCAAACTGCGAGCGTTATATCACGCAGGAGCTTAAGGATCTGGAAACGAAGGTTCTGACCGCCAACGAAAAAGCAATTGCTTTGGAATCGGAGATTTATGCGGAGGTTCGCAGCTTCGTTGCCTCTAAGACACCGTTGATTCAGCAGACCGCCGATGCGATTTCGCGTCTGGATTTCATTGCTTCGCTTGCGGAAGTTGCGGCGGCGAATCGCTATGTCTGCCCGGATATCACAATGAACGGTCGCATTCAGATCAAAAACGGCCGCCATCCGGTTGTTGATCAAATGCTGCGCGATACATTGTTCGTTCCGAACGATACGCTGCTTGATACATCCGAGAATAGAATGATGATCATCACCGGTCCGAATATGGCTGGTAAATCAACGTATATGCGTCAGGTTGCGCTGATTACGATCATGGCGCAGATCGGCAGTTTTGTCCCGGCGGACAGTGCTTCTATCTCGATCTGTGACCAGGTGTTCACCCGTGTTGGTGCTTCCGATGACCTTGCTGCCGGACAGTCAACCTTTATGGTTGAGATGAGCGAGGTTGCGCATATTCTGAAACGTGCAACTTCGAAGAGCCTTGTTATTCTTGACGAAATCGGCCGCGGTACCTCTACCTTTGACGGTATGAGTATTGCCAAAGCCGTTGTTGCCGAACTTGTCAATAACAAAAAACTCGGCTGTAAAACCTTGTTTGCAACTCATTATCACGAACTCACCGATATGGAAGGCAACTTCCCGGGCGTTCGTAACTATAACATTGCTGTAAAAAAACGCGGCGACGACATTACGTTTTTGCGTAAGATCATCCGCGGCGGTGCGGACGAGAGCTACGGTATTGAAGTAGCAAAACTCGCCGGTGTTCCGGATGCTGTTGTACAGTCTGCAAAAGTATATCTGCAGGAACTCAGCAATTCTGATTTGCGTCCGGTATCCGCACAGCGTGAACCGGAGGAAGAACAGATTGGATTCTTCGGCGCTACACAAAAGAGCCCGCTTTATGATGCGGTTGCTTCGATAGATCTCGATACACTGACACCAATCGAAGCGCTGAACAAATTATACGAACTTAAGAAGATGCTCTGATTATTAACGAAAGGGGAAATCACGCATGGCTGAAATTCACGTTTTGGACAAACAGGTCGCCGAACTGATTGCGGCAGGCGAAGTTGTAGAACGGCCGTCTTCGGTCGTCAAGGAACTGGTTGAAAATGCAATTGACGCCGGGGCTTCTGCAATTACGGTTGAAATTCGGCGCGGCGGTATTTCCTATATTCGTGTAACGGATAACGGAAAGGGCATTGCACCGGAAGATCTTCCGGTTGCGTTTTTACGCCATGCAACCAGTAAAGTCCGCTTGAGTGATGACTTGAATGCAATTGCAACACTCGGTTTCCGCGGCGAGGCATTGGCATCCGTTGCGTCGGTTGCGCAGGTCGAGATGCAGTCCAAGAAGCGCGATCAGATTCTCGGTGCAAGAATCGTTATCGAAGGCGGCGAGCAGAAACTGCTTGAAGAAACGGGTTGTGCCGACGGTACAACGATTTTTGTCCGCGAACTGTTTTATAACGTTCCGGCCCGTTTGAAATTCCTCAAAAAAGATACGACCGAAGCATCGGTTATCAACGGAATCATGGACCGCATTGCGCTTTCCCATCCGGAGATCTCGTTTAAATACATCTCGGACCGGAAAACAAGATTGCATACGCCGGGTGACGGAAATTTACTTTCTGCAATTCATGCGGTGTTTGGCCGCGATTTTGCCGATGGCATGATCGCCGTTGATTACGGCTTTGAAGGTGTTTCGGTAAAAGGCTATATCTGCTCAACGCGCAATTGCCGTCCGAGCCGCAGCATGCAGCATTTTTTCGTCAATAACCGCTATATTCATTCGACACTCTGTGCGGTTGCGCTGGAAGAAGGATATCAAGGCTCGATGATGGTCGGAAAATATCCTTCCTGTGTATTGAATATTTCCGTCCCGTTTGATTTGGTGGATGTAAATGTCCATCCGGCAAAAACAGAAGTCCGTTTTGTCAACGAGCGTGCCGTATATGACACAGTATTGTTTGCGGTTCGTTCGGCAATCGGCAGAGAAGATATTTTAAAACGTGCTGCAGCGGCAACCGAGAAAAAACCGATGACCGCACAGCATATGACGGCGCCGTTCCATGCAGAGGAATCGGAACAGACGGTAATGAAAGTTCCGGCAAAGGCGCAGACCGAAGAAAAGTCGGCGGTATTGCCGGTAAAACCTGTCGTTAAAGAAAACGACGCTACTCCCATTCCGGTTACAACCAGAACGGTTCGCAATGTAGCAAGCCGGAACGCCGAATATAGTTACGGCTTGCCGCCTGTAAATGAGAAAAAGAAGGAAGAACCTGCATTTTCTTATTTGAAACCGGCAAACTGGGAAAAGAAAAAGCCGATTGAAGCGGCAGCACCCGAAAAGAAAATCACGTTTATTCCGGAAGAACCGGATGAGCCGAAAGTGGCGCTCCCTGCAAGGACAAAGGAGCCTGTTGTTGAAGAGAAAACGGCTGTAAAAGAAAATGACTTTACAGAGAGTTTTCGCATGATTGGCGAGCTTTTTGCAACGTATGTCCTGTTCGAAAGCGGAGATCGGTTCTTCCTTTTGGACAAACATGCCGCGCACGAGCGCATTTTGTATGAAAAGTTAAAGAAATCCGTAAAAACGGACGAGCGCCAAATGCTGCTTTCGCCGATTGTTGTCAACATTTCCGCAGAAGAGCAGGCGGTTCTCAGTGAGCATACCAAAACGATGGAAGAGCTTGGATTTGCGTATGAGAGCTTTGGCGAGCGATCCGTTCTGATTCGCGAAGTTCCGCTCGTTTTGGCAAACGCGGATCAGAAAGCGCTGTTTTTGGATCTTGTCGGAAAACTGTGCGATAACCGCAAAAATGTATCCGGCACAGTGTTTGAAGAATTGCTTCATTCCATGGCTTGCCGCGCCGCGATCAAAGCAAACGATACGACTTCTGTCCCGGAGCTTGAAGCGCTTTTGCGGATGGTAATTGAAAACGACGAGATCCGTCATTGTCCGCACGGCCGACCGGTTGTAATTGCTTTTACAAAAGCAGAACTGGAACGCCGTTTCGGAAGAATCACCTGAATAAGGAGAGAATGATTTTGAATAAAATCCCGGTTATCGCTGTGGTCGGTCCGACGGCTTCCGGCAAAACGAGTCTCGGCATTGCGCTTGCGAAGCGTTTTGGCGGCGAAGTCGTTTCCGCAGACAGTATGCAGATTTACCGCGGAATGGATATTGCAACGGCAAAACCGACTGCTCAGGAACAGGACGGTGTTGTACATCATCTGATCGACTTTCTGGATCAGCGCGAGGCGTTTTCCGTTGCGGAATATGCGGAACTTGCACACCGCGTAATTGCGGATATTCACGAACGCGGAAAGCTGCCGATTATCGTTGGCGGAACAGGCCTTTATGTGGATTCGGTGCTTAATGACATCGTGTTCACCGAAATCCGTACCGATGCGGCACTTCGTGAGCAGTTGCACGCTTTTGCTGCAGAGCATGGCAACGCAGCGCTGCTCGCACGTCTGAAAGAAGTGGATCCGGAGCTTGCCGAAAAGCTGCATGAAAACAATCTCGGACGAATCGTCCGTGCCCTTGAAGTTTTTGAACTGACCGGTGTTACGATGTCGGAACAGCAGCGCAGAAGCTGCATGAAACCGAGCAGATACCGTGTTTTGAAATTTGGTTTGAATTACGATGATCGCAACGTACTGTATCAGCGGATTGAGCGTCGTGTTGATCTGATGATGGAGCAAGGCCTTTTGGCGGAAGCTGAAACCGTTCTTTCTTCTCCGATGAAAACAGCGGTACAGGCGATCGGTTATAAAGAACTTGCACCGTATTTCAGCGGTGAAACAGAACTTGAGGATTGCATCGCAAAACTCAAGCTTTCCACCCGGCACTATGCCAAACGTCAGCTTACCTGGTTTTTACGGGATGAATCGACGCATTGGCTTTATCCGGATCGCGAAGAGATGCCGCTTCTTTTGGAGCGTGCTTTTTTGGAGACGGAACAGTTTTTGTCTGAAGAATAAAGAAAAGTGCCGTTAAAACGGCACGCATGAAAAGAAGAGAGCACATGAAATCTGTATTAAAAAAAGCTTTATTGGCTCTGTTTGCACTGATTTTACTCGTTTACGTCGGTTATCAGGCATATCTCGTTGCCTACGAGCCGTATGAGACAACGATCGTAAAGGAAAGTACATATGCCAAAGAACTCACGTTAAACGGATTTTTTGTCCGTGATGAGAGTGTTCTGGAAAGTGAATATCAGGGTGTTGTCGGTTATCAGTATCAAACTGCCGAGAAAGTTCCGGCAGGTGCACAGGTAGCACGTATTTACGAAAACGAGAGCGATCTTTATATCCTGGATAAAATCGAGGATTTGAAAAGCCAGCGCAGCGTGCTGAAAGAGATTCAGGGAAGTGTCGGCGGTGATGCGCTGAAAATCGACCTGGTAAAGCGCCAGCTCAATGACGCGAAATTTGCATTGATGCGCGCCGCAGATACCGGTAATTTCTCGAATCTTGACAGCCTGCAGACAGAGATTCTGCTTTGTCTGAACCGCTATGCACTTTGCCTCGGTGATGATCTTCAGCTCGATGAGGCGATTCAGGATCTGAACCGTGAGATTGAGTCTTTGCAGGCACAGGTCCCATCTTCAATCGGTTCTGTGAAAACGAATAAATCCGGTTATTTCAGCAGCCTTACAGACGGGCTGGAGGATACGTTTACTATCGGTTCGATTGATACGCTTACCGTCTCGGAAGCAAAAGCCATGTTGAGCAAAAAAGGGCAGAGCAATACAGCCGCTGTTGGAAAAGTCGCTTACGACAACCGCTGGAGATTTGTTGCGGTTGTTCCGCAGGAAGATCGCGACAGATTCCGCGTAGGACGCACGACAACGCTTACTTTTACTGCTTCGGTAGTGCACAGTGTGCGTGTTACGGTCGAAAAGATCATAACAGAAGAAGGCTCTTCTGACGTCGTAGTTGTATTTGCAGGCAAGGATATGGATGCTGATTTTCTGACAATGCGTTTTGAAGATCCGCGTGTGACGGTAACATCTTATTCCGGTATCGTTATCCCGAAAGACGCTGTTCGTATCCGCACAACAAAGGATGAAAACGGCAATACGCACAGCGAAAAGATCGTCTATGCAGTTGTAGGTAAATCGGCGCGTGCACGCAAGCTTTCGATTGTGTATGAAGATGAAAATGTAATCGTCAGTGAGGCAACAGGACAGTCGGATTACGTAGCAGCCTACGATCAGGTTATTATCAAAGGAAAAGAGCTTAACGATGCACAACAGTAAAGAACAGATTCGTGAGCGGATTGCTGAAATCCGAAAGGATATCGTGTCTGCGGCACGTGAAGCTGGCCGGAATCCGGAGGAGATTCATTTGATGGCTGTAACCAAAACTGTTCCGCCGGAACTGGTGAACACAGCGATCGAAGAAGGCGTTTTTCTGCTTGGTGAGAACCGTGTGCAGGAATTTCTCGAAAAAAATTCGCAATATCTTGCAAAAGAAACGCAAATCCACTTTATTGGGCACTTGCAAACGAATAAGATAAAGTATATAATAGATAAGATAAAATGCGTAGAGTCTGTCGATTCGCAGCGCTTAGCAGCTGAAATCGAAAAACAGGCCGCGCGCATTCAGCGCACGATAGATGTTTTGCTGGAGGTCAATATTTCCAGACAGGAATCCAAAAGCGGATTTCTTCCGGAAGAAGTTGAAGCTGCGGCAGAGTATGTTTTATCGTGCCCGCATCTATGTTTGAAAGGCTTGATGTGTATTCCGGATAAAGCGGAAGGTAATTTCGCTTTTGAACGGATGCAGCAGCTTTTTGATACAATAAAAGCAAGGTATCCGCAGATGGTTACATTGTCAATGGGCATGTCGGGTGATTATAAAGAAGCAATCCGATACGGCTCAACACAAATAAGGTTGGGAAGCGCCATATTCGGCGACAGACAATACAGGAGGTTACCATAATGGGTTTTGTAGACAAGTTCAAAGATATGTTCGTTACGGCGGACGATGATTACGACAACGATGAGGAAATGGAGTTCGTTCCGGAGAAAGAGGACGCTTACGCTCCGAACGTTGACATGAATCCGAAAAAAGGCAATAAGGTTGTTAACATTCATGCAACCACACAGCTTCAGGTTATTCTCGTAAAACCGGAGCAGTTTGAAGATGCAAGCGCAATTGCAGATCATCTCAACGCAAAGAAAACGGTCGTACTGAACCTTGAGTCGGCTACCAAAGAGCTTTCCCGCCGTCTCGTTGACTTCCTGAGCGGTGTTGCATATGCAAACCACGGTCAGATTAAACGTGTTGCAAACAGCACTTTTATCATCACTCCGTATAATGTTGACATTATGGGTGATCTGATCGACGAACTCGAGAACAGCGGCGTATATCTGTAATTTTTATGGAGGATACGACCCGGCAGGATGAATACCTGCGCTCGAATATCCAAAACATGGCATACAGCGCGCAGAATCAATACTATGCGCGTTTTACGTCTTTCCTTGACGAACGTCAGCAGGCTTTGGTTGAGTCGGTGTTGAAAAAACTGCATCACAGCAGCTATGTTCTGTATGGTGGTGCCGAAGACTGTGAACGGCTTATGCTTGGGGTTTATCCGCCGGAAGAAGAGCCGGATTTGTCTTTGTTTCCGATCAAGCCGCTTGCTTTGCGTGCGTCTGCAAAAGAATCTTTTACACATCGCGACTGCCTTGGTTCTTTAATGGGTCTTGGTTTAAAACGGGAAGCGGTGGGTGATATCTGGATCAACGGTTCAACTGCGGTTGTCTTTTTAACGGAAGAGGTATCGGAATTTGTGCGTTCGCAGTTATTCCGTGTCGGACGTGTTCCGGTTTCCGTAGATGAACCGCGGCCGGAAGAATTGCAGCGGACAATCCGTTTTGAAGAAAAAAGCGGAACGGTCGCTTCGCTTCGGCTGGATTGTATCGTTGCATTTGCGGTTGGAAAAAGCAGAACGCAGGCTTCGGCTTTGATAGAAGGCGGATTGGTTTCGGTCAACCGTGTTCCGGTTATTTCTGCCTCCAAGCAGCTTTCTCTGGGTGATCAGATTGTTGTGCGCGGTTTTGGAAAGTGTTATCTTGGGGAAGAAACACGTTCTACAAAAAAGGGAAGACTATCTATTACGATTAAAAAACTGGTATAGGAGTGGGAACTATGACTGGCAATGATATTCACAATGCAGTTTTCGAAAAAGCCGGCATGCGCGGATACCGTGCAGACCAGGTTGATGCATATCTGCACACGGTTGCGGCTTATATCGATGAACAGAATGAGAAGATCGAAGATCTTACTTATAAACTGAAGGTTCTGGCACAGAAGATCGAAGAGTACCGTGCAGATGAAGAGAGCATTCGCGATGCTCTGCTTGGTGCACAGAAACTTGGTACTTCGATTGTAAATGAAGCCAAAGCAAAGGCACAGACGATTACGGATGAGTCTCAGGCAGCAGCTGATGAGCTGATGGCACAGACCAAAGTAAAAGTTGAAGCACTTACGAAAGAGTCCCTGCAGCGTGCGACTGCAGACCTCACCGCGCTCAAACGCGAATATGACCGTCAGCAGCGCAACTTTGATCTCCTCAAAAAAGAGATCTCCAAATTTAAAAATGACGTTATGCAGCAGTATCGCAGCCATATCGCAATGATCATGACGCTGCCGAGCGTTGAAGAAAAAGATGCTCCGGCTGTCGAGGAACCGGCAGTAGAAGCAGCTGTTCCGGCAGTTGCAGAAGAAGAGATTCCGGTTTCCGCTCCGGTCGAGGAAGCTCCGGCTGCAGAGGAAGTATCGGCTCCGGTATTCGAAGAACCGGAACAGGTAACACTGGAAGAAGCAGTTGCTGAACCGGCTGCTCCGGCTGCTGAAGAACCGGCTGTTGTACCGGCTCCGATGATCGATGAGACCGCACCGACAATTGAGTTCAAACGCGCTGAAGAGACGAAAACCCGTCCGAACTATATGGAGAAATTCGGTGAGCTTCGTTTCGGCAGCTTTAACAGCAACGATAAATAAGCAATAATTTAAGGAGAATATGATTTCATGGCAGATTACAACAATACGCTGAATCTTCCGCAGTCTGAGTTCCCGATGCGCGGCAACCTGCCGACCAGAGAGCCGGGTATGCTCGCTGCTTGGGAAGAATCTCAGCGCTATGAGAAAATGATCAAGAAAAACGAAGGTAAACCGAAGTATATTCTTCACGACGGTCCTCCGTATGCAAACGGCGATATCCATATGGGCACTGCACTCAACAAGGTGCTCAAAGACATCGTTGTGAAATACAAGAATATGTCCGGCTATCAGGCTCCGTTTGTTCCGGGCTGGGATACGCACGGCCTGCCGATCGAGCTGAAAGCGCTCAAAAAAGACGGCGTTGATCCGACCACGATCGACAAAGTTTCTCTGCGTAAAATTTGCCGTGAATACGCGCTCTCTTACGTTGAAAATCAGAAAAATCAGTTCAAACGCCTTGGCGTTCTGGGCGATTTCGATGATCCGTATCTGACGCTCAAACCGGCGTTTGAAGCAAAACAGATCGAGATCTTCGGCGAGATGGCAAAGAAAGACTTTATCTACAAAGGTCTGAAACCGGTTTACTGGTGCACCGAGTGTGGCACGGCTCTTGCAGAAGCAGAGATCGAGTACGCAGAGGATAAATGCCATTCCATCTACGTTAAATTCCAGGTTACCGATGATAAAGGTATGTTCTCGGCAATGGGCATTGATCCGAAACAGGTTTACTTTGTCATCTGGACCACCACTACTTGGACTCTTCCGGGCAACGTTGCAATCTGCCTCGGTCCGGACTATGAGTACACCCTGGTAAAAGCAAATAATGAATACTATGTCATGGCAAAAGAGCTCGCTCCGAAAGCTATGGCTGCTGCTAAGATCGAAGAGTACGAGTTTGTAGGCTCCTTCAAAGGCTCCGAGCTTGAGCTCATGAAAACGCAGCATCCGTTCCTCGACCGTCAGTCGCTCGTTATCTACGGCGATCACGTTACGCTCGAAAGCGGTACCGGCTGCGTTCATACCGCTCCGGGCCACGGCGTTGAGGACTTTGAGGTCTGCAAAAACTACAAAGAAATCCCGATCGTTGTTCCGGTTGACGCAAAAGGCATCCTGACCAAAGAGGCTGGCGAGTTCGCAGGTCTCTCCACCGATGACGCTAACAAAGCTATCGCTAAGAAACTGGATGCAACCGGAAACCTCTTTGCACTTGAGAAAATTATTCACCAGTATCCGCACTGCTGGAGATGTAAAAACCCGGTACTGTTCCGTGCTACGGAGCAGTGGTTCTGCTCGATCGACGGCTTCAAAGACGCTGCTATCCGCGAACTTTCGAAGATCCAGTGGATCCCGGAATGGGGCGAAAAACGCATCGAAGGCATGATCCGCGACCGCAGTGACTGGTGCATCTCGCGTCAGCGCACCTGGGGTGTTCCGATTCCGATCATCTACTGCAAAGATTGCGGTAAACCGATCGTAAACGACACCACGATCAAAGCGATTGCTGATCTGTTCCGTGCAGAAGGTTCCGACGCTTGGTTCGCAAAAGAGCCGGCAGAGTTCATCCCGGCAGATTTCGCTTGCGAATGCGGCTGCAAAGAATTCACCAAAGAAACCAACATCATGGACGTTTGGTTTGACTCCGGCGTTACCCACGCTGCAGTCTGCGCAGAGCGTCCGGAGCTTACCTGGCCGGCTGACCTCTATCTTGAGGGTGCAGACCAGTACCGCGGTTGGTTCCAGTCTTCGCTTCTTACCTCCGTTGCATGGAGAGATGCAGCACCGTACAAAGCAGTCTGCACCCACGGTTGGGTAGTAGACGGAAACGGCCGTCAGATGCACAAATCTCTCGGCAACGGCATGGCTCCGGAAGAAGTTACCAAGAAATTCGGCGCTGATATCCTGCGTCTGTGGGTTGCATCTTCCGACTATCATGCGGACATCCGTATTTCTCCGGAAATCCTCAAACAGCTTTCCGATGCATACAGAAAGATTCGTAACACTGCAAAATTCATCCTCGGCTGCCTCTGCGACTTCGATCCGAACAAGGATATGGTTGCTGATTCCGAGCTGATGGAACTGGATCGTCTTGCTCTTGATAAGCTGTCTCAGCTGATCCGCAAGGTTAATACTGCATACGATGCAATGGATTTCCATATCGTATTCCATTCGATCCACAACTTCTGTGTTGTTGATATGTCGAACTTCTATCTTGACATTCTCAAAGATCGTCTCTACTGCGAAAAAGCAGACGGCGCAAAACGCCGCGCTGCTCAGACCGCTCTGTATCGCATCCTCGATGCA
>JBGUUS010000103.1:0-4813 GCA_045133675.1 Oscillospiraceae bacterium
CGCGCGCTGTTTTGGATCGGTATAGATCTCGTCAATTCCGGAATCGGCATCCGCGCGGAACACGTGCACCAGATCGTGCTGTGCGGCGAGTGTAAGCCCGCACTCTTCGTAAAAAGCGAGCTGTTCTTCGGAGAGCTCGTGTTCTTCAAACGCGCGCGGCGACGCGTATTCGATGCGGTAGATATAGTTCTTCGGTTCTCCTTTTTCAAACCGGCTCAGATATGAGCCGCGCTTTTTTAAATGCCAGCCTTTTTGCGACATTGCTGTATACAGCGCTTCGTTTGCGCCCGGCGATGCATCGCTTTCGTGCAGGCGATACGTCCGTTTCATCTTTCACCCTCCTCCAGTATTTCTGCGCCGTCCTTCACCATCTGTTTCAGCCGGCGGTATTCAGCCTTTAGTGCTTCGCGGCCGGAATCGGTCAGAATATAGTTCTTTCTTCTCTCATCCTCGGACTCCAGCACGATCAGCCCTTCTTTTTTCATGCGCGTCAGCACGCCGTACAGCGTTCCCGGTCCCATCACGAGACGGCCGCCGGAGAGTTCCCGGATGCGCTGCATCGTCGCATAACCGTGTCCCGGCTTTTCGAGCGCCAAAAGGACATAAAACATCGCTTCTGTCATCGGTGCTGTTTCCTGCATCGGTATCCTCTCCTTTTCAACTATTATGCGACGCGATATATCGTCTGACATAATAGTATCATATTCCGTTCTGCCTGTCAATGCGCTATGGAAAAGCGGCAGCGGTTATGCTATACTGAAAGCAATCGTTACAACACGGAGGAAAATCACATGAAAAAGCGCCCGATTCTCAATATCATCAACTTTATCCGCGGCTTTGAGCCGCGCCCGACAGAGACGCAGGATCTCATCACCCCGGTGAAAGAAGAAATCGCGCTCTCACAGAAATACGGCTTTAAAACCACCTTTCTTTTGCAGTACGATGCCCTGCTCAATCCGGTTTTCGTGCAGCTGATGAAAGAGCTGGACCCCAATCAGTTCGAGATCGGCATCTGGCACGAGATCGTACAGCCGCTGACCGAAGCCTGCGGCATCGAATGGACCGGGCGCTGGGCGTGGGACTGGCACTGCCACTGTGATTTCCCGGTCGGTTACCCGAAAGAACAGCGCGAACAGCTCGTCGACGAAAGCTTCCGGCTGTTCAAAGAGATTTTCGGCTATTACCCGCGCGTGTTCGGTTCGTGGTTTTACGATTCGCATACGATCCGCTATCTGTGCGATCACTACGAAATCGACGCGATCTGCAACTGCAAAGAGCAGTACGGCACCGACGGCTATACCCTTTGGGGCAGCTATTACGGACAGGGATATTACCCAAGCCGCACAAACGTGTTTATGCCGGCACAGACGAAAGAACAGCAGATCAACACACCGCTTTTCCGTATGCTCGGCTCCGACCCGGTCTATCAGTACGACTTCGGCTTAAGCATCGAAGAAGGCGCCGACCCGATCCAGAAGGTTATCACGCTTGAACCGGCTTATAACGTGCACGGCGGCGGCGGAATCAAAAAATGGGTCGATTGGTATATGGCCGAAAACTTCAACGGCGATTGCCTCTCCTTCGGCTATACACAGGCAGGACAGGAAAACAGCTTCGGATGGGAGCGCTTCGGCGCCGGTCTTACGATGCAGTACCCGATCTTTGAACGTCTCGTCAAAGAAGGCAGGCTCGAGATCGAAACGCTCGGCGAAACGGGCCGCTGGTATAAATCGCAGTATGCGATGACACCGCCGTCCGCGATCACGGCACATTCCGCATTCGATGATCCGGAGAAAAAGAGCGTGTGGTACGCAACGAAGGATTACCGCATCAATCTCTATTTCGATAACGGCGCGTTCCGTATCCGCGACCTGCATCTGTTTGACGAAAACCACGCGGATCCGTATGAAAACACCGTTGCAGAAGGCAACGAAGCCGTTTATGAGACGCTTCCGGTCGTTGACGGCAACCGTTTCAGCGGAAACGGCATCCTCTCGGGCGTTTACCCGCTCGACAGCACCGGCGAACCGATGCGTTTTTCGGATATGACCTTTACCGAAACGGGTGAAGGCGAAGCCGATGTCACGTTCCTTGGCGAAACCGCTCTCACCTTCTCGCTTGCCGAATCCTCGATGCGTGTATCGGCCGAATCCGGTTTCACGCTCAAAAACCGCATCGGCAAATGCGACGGCACACCGAAGGTCATCTCCTGCGGCGAAAAGGAACTCGTCCTTTCCTACGATAACACCGAATACCGCATCACGCTCAAAGCCGGCCTCTTCCAGGACGCCTGCACGATCGTTTCGGAAAACGGCGTGATCGAAGCGGCTTTTGCATAAAGGAGTTTTTATGACGAACAGAGAAATCCTCAGCGGCGCGATGGCACAGTCCGCGATCGATTTAAACTGCGACCCGTCCGATTTTCTGAAACAGGAAAACGTGATCGTGCGTTCCGCCGCAAATCCGGATGCGCGGCGATATTTGAAGCTGCCGTTTTCGGCCAATCTCGTTTCGTACGGAAACAATATCGTCGCCTCGGTCGATGAAGCAACAGAAGAAGCCGTCCGCGGCTATATCAGCCGGTTCCCGATCGAACACTGCTTTGAAACACCGAATCTGCACGTGCTGAGCGATGCGATCGCGCCGCTCGGTTTAAAAATCTGCTTTATGGCGGAATACTTCCTGCCGGATTTAAGCGGTTTAAAGCCGCTTGCCTGCGCGTATGAAACGCGGTTGCTCGGCCCGGAGGATTTCAAAGACCTGTATACACCCGAATGGAGCAACGCACTCTGCGAAAGCCGAAAACACCTCGATGTGCTCGGTGTTGGTGCATATGACGGCGGAAAGCTGATCGGGCTCGCCGGATGCTCAGCCGACTGCGACACGATGTGGCAGATCGGTATCGACGTTCTTCCTGCTTACCGCAGACAGGGCATTGCCGCCGCGCTCACCTCGACACTTGCGTGCGAGATCATCAAACGCGGCAAGATCCCGTTTTACTGTGCGGCATGGTCGAACATCAAATCGGTCAGAAACGCGATCGCCAGCGGTTTTAAACCCGCGTGGGTGGAAATGACCGCAAAACCGGCGGATTTTGTGGACAGCATGAATGAAGCAAATCAATAAAAGGAGAAAGGCGAGCCAAACGGCTCGCCTTTTTTCGGGGATTTGTGATTTTATAGGAGTCAAAGCCAAAATGGCGGAGAGATCAGATGCGGATGCCCTCAAACGATTCGCGGAGCGTATCGCAGGAGCGCTGCATTTTCGCCTGCTCTTCCTCGGTGAGGTCGAGCTCGAGCACGCGTTTGACACCGCTTCCGTTGACGATGCACGGTACACCGACAAATACGCGGGTCTGACCGTACTCGCCGCGGAGCATTGCCGAAACGGTAAGGATGCTGTTTTCGTTGCTCAGGATCGCGCGGGTGATGCGGACCATCGCCATACCAATGCCGTAGTACGTTGCGCGCTTGGCGTCGATGATCTTATATGCCGCGGTGCGGACTTCTTCGGCAATGCGTTCCATATCCGCTTCGCAGAAGTGATCGGGATTGCGCTTGCAGACCTCGAGCACCGGACGGGTTGCGAGCATTGCCTGGCTCCACGGAACGAACTCCGTATCGCCGTGCTCGCCCATAACGTATGCGTGCATATTGCGCGGGTCCACATCGAAGTAATCACCGAGGAGATAGCGGAGCCGCGCGGTATCAAGTGCCGTACCCGTGCCGATGACGCGGCGCGGATTGAAGCCGGAGAGCTCGCAGACGATGCGTGTCATGATATCGACCGGGTTCGTTGCAACGAGAAAGATGCCGTTGAAGCCCGATTCCGTTACCGGTCCGATGATCGAACGGAAGACTTCGGTGTTGCGCTGCAGAAGATCGAGGCGGGTCTCGCCCGGTTTCTGTGCAACGCCTGCCGCGATCGCAACGATATCGGCATCGGCGCAGTCTTTATAGCTGCCGGCATAGATTTTCATGTTCGAGCCGGAGAACGCAAGACCGTGGTTTAAATCCATTGCCTCACCCTCGGCACGCTTTTTATCAACGTCGATCAGCACGAGCTCGTCACAGACATTCTGGTTTAAAAGCGCGTATGCATAACTCATACCAACCATGCCCGTACCGATCAAAACAACTTTTCTTGTATCTAAATTCATGGAGAAATTCCTTTCAAAACACTTTCACAGGCAGTATGCCCGCCTTTTGCGGTTCCTATTCTTTCCTGTGACTTTATTGTACACTAAACAAGTATACAATTCAAGTGTTTTTCGGAGTTTCTACGTTTTATACAAAATTAGTGTAGTTTTCGCACCCTTATCCGTAAATCGCCGCGAAGGCTTCGCTCATCGCATCGATCATTTCTGTTTTTGCAAGAGCGGCCACCCAATCTCCCGGGATCGCATCGTAGCCATAGAGGATTCCGGCAAGCGCACCGGCAACCGCCGCAACGGTATCGGTGTCTTCTCCGAGATTCGCCGCAAGCAAAACGCACGCGCGGTAGGAGTCCGTTTTCAAAAGGCACCAGACCGCCGCCTCGAGTGTATCGACAACGTACCCGCTCGACCTTATCGCAGAAAGCGGCAGATTTTCAAAATCCGCAGAGAACAGCCGGGCAAAATGCGCCGTCTCCGCGTAATCCGCAAAAAGCGACGCCGCTTCGGCGAGTGCCGCTTTCACGGTCGCTTTCTCCGGCGCATCGGCAAGCCGGCGCAGAATGATATCGTAAATGCCGCATCCGACACAGGCGCGCTCGTGCGCATGGGTCAAAGCGGATACCGCACGGATATTCTCATACGCTTCCTCTTCCGAAA
>JBGUUS010000104.1:0-10947 GCA_045133675.1 Oscillospiraceae bacterium
GAGCTTTAAAAGCTCCGTCTCCATCGCTTCGATGCGGTCGGACTCCTTGATCCGGAGTCTGCCGGCGTTCATGATCCGCATTCCGCCCTGACAAAATGCACCCAGCACCGTCAGCACCGGACCGAGATCCGGACAGTCCGCAAGATCGATTTCAGCAAAGCGCAGCGCACCCGGCAGGATGACCGCTGTTTTATCCGCAACGGATACGTCTGCGCCGACCTGCGCGATGTGATCAAGAATCACCTTATCGCCCTGCTCGCTTTTCAAGTCGACTCCGGCACAGACCGTTTTTGCGCCGATCGCACCGCGCACCGCCCAGAAAGCCAGCTGTGAAAAATCGCCTTCCACGGTATAGTCCCGCGGCTGATACGTCTGATTGCCCGGAATGAACAGCGTATACGTATCGGAAAATTCCGCTCTGATGCCGAAGGATTCCAGCACACGCAGGGTCAGTTTGACATAAGATGCCGATTCAAACGGCGGCAGGATATGAATGACGGAATCACGGTCAAGCAGCGGCAGGGTGAACAGAAGACCTGTGATAAACTGTGAGCTGATGTCGCCGCGGATGATCAGCTCGCCGCCGCAAACCGCACCGTGCAGCTTGAGCTGTTCGCCGCGCGCAAAGGAAAGTCCCTGTTTTTCAAACAGGGTTTCGTAGACGTCCTGCGGGCGTTCCATCAGGCGCTTGCTGCCGATAAACGTGACATCACCGCCGCAGAGCGAGAACAGCGGAATGAGAAAGCGCAGTGTGGAACCGGATTCGCCGCAGTCGGCGGTGACAGCCTCTTTTTTCGGTACGCCGTTCATTCCGTGGATTTTCAGGGTGTCGCCATCCCGCACGATTTTTGCACCGAGCGCTTCCATCGCGCGGATTGTTGCCTTCATATCCTCCGACTCAGACACGTTACGGATGATGCTCTCGCCGTCCGCAAGGCACGATGCGATGATCGCACGGTGCGCAACCGATTTCGACGGCGGAATCACAACCGAACCGCTTTTCTTTGCCGGAAATACCGTTACACGCATTTTCTCACCTCCGCGCATCTGTGTATGTGTTATTCCCTGTTTTTTAAATACCGGATCGCCATGGCGTATCCTTCAAAGCCGTGGCCGTAAAAGCTCTTTTCGCACGCCATTCCGGCATAGGAGACGTGGCGGAATTCTTCGCGCTCATAAATATTGGACAGATGCACTTCGACCGCCGGAAGACCAACCGCCTTGAGTGCATCGAGGATTGCAACGCTCGTATGCGTATAAGCCGCCGGATTGATCACGATACCGTCCTTTTTCCGGTATGCCGCCTGGATCGCATCCACGATCACGCCTTCGTGATTGCTCTGCATAATTTCGGCTTCAACGCCTTCTTCGGCGCAGACTTTTTCGATAAACGCAACGAGATCCGCATACGTATTGCCGCCGTAAATCGCCGGTTCGCGTATGCCCAGCATATTGAGATTCGGGCCGTTAACCACGAGCAGTTTCATAAAATCTCTCCTTTATCCACATTGCGTGTTCAAAATCACCTTCCACCGTCGGCGGATCCGGCGGGATCACCGTGGTATCATCCGCCACCGCGCGATAGATCGGTGTGCGCTGTTCGAAAAGTGCCGTAATCTGCTCTTTGCTTTTTGCGAGCGGCCGGCCGTTTCCGCCGGCTAAAAGCGAAAGCGGCGTATCGATAAACCAGAGCAGACCGTTTTGTTTTAACCGTCGTACACTCGCTTCGCGCAAAACCGTACCGCCGCCGCATCCGATGATGATGCCGTTTTCTTTCGAAAACCGCGCGGCAACCCGCTCTTCCAGTTCGCGGAACCACGCTTCACCTTTTTGCGCAAATATCGTCGGGATATCCATTCCGGCCTCTTTCACGATCTCGTCGTCGAGGTCGACAAATGTCCGTCCGGTTTCCTTTGCGATGATCCTGCCGAGTGTCGATTTTCCGCAGGAGGGCATACCCATCAAAACGAGATTCCGTTTTTTAAGCATCAGTTCGCCGCAGATTTCCTCAATACGGCTGTCATCAAGCGAAATGCCGAGAAAATGCTCCACGGCGAATTTTGCCTGTGCCACAAGCATCAGCAGTCCGCCAATGTTCGGGATACCGCGCTTTTGCGCTTCCAGCAGCAGATTTGTCCTGAGCGGGTTATAAATCACATCAAAAACGGCGCAAAGCTTCGGAAAACAATCAAGATCGATCGGCAAACCGTCGTTATCCGGAAACATTCCGCAGGGCGATGCGTTGATGAGGATTGCGGTGTCATTTCTCGTTTTCGCTTCCTCATAGGTGATCGCGCCATTCTTGCCGCTTCGGCTGACAACGGTCACTTCCGCCGCGCCGCAGTATCGCATAACCGCCGAAACGGTTTTGCAGGTGCCGCCGCTGCCCAGAATCAGTACCTTTTTATCCTTCGGGTCGACACCGAGCTTTTTCACTGTATAGAGAAAGCCGGCAAAATCCGTGTTATAGCCGTATAACTTGCCGCCGCAGTTCACCACCGTGTTCACAGCACCAATTGCCTCTGCGTGCGCGTCGATCTCATCGCAAAGCGGTATGACCGTCTCTTTATACGGGATCGTGACGTTGACCGCCGCAAAATCGCGCTGCTCAAAAAAGCGGAAAACCTCGTCCTTCGGCATCGGCATCAGCTCGTACGTATAGTCTGCGAGCGCTTCGTGAATCGGCTTGGAAAAGCTGTGGCCGAGTTTTTCGCCGATCAGGCCGTACTGTGCCATTATTCCTTTCCTCCGTTCATCCAGAGGTAGCCGTATCGCTCGCTGAACAGATCGACCAGTGCGATCGCCGTAACCGAATCGATCACAACGCGCGCGCGGTGGATGATCGCCGGATCGTGGCGACCTTCTATCCGGATGGTCGTCTCCTCTTTTTTGAACACGTCAACCGTCCGCTGTTCTTTATAAATGGATGGTGTCGGCTTGATTGCCGTTGTAAAGAGAAGCGGCATACCGTTCGTGATACCGCCGTTTATACCGCCGTTGCGGTTCGTGCGGGTCTTCACCGTTTCGCCGTCCATATAAAACGGATCGTTCGCCTCACTGCCGAAAAGGTCGGCAAAGCCGAAACCTTCGCCGAAAGCAACCGCTTTTACCGCCGGAACGCTGTATAACAGCGCGGAAAGGCGGCTTTCCACCGAGTGGAAAAACGGCTCGCCGATTCCCGCAGGAAGTCCGACAAGCGCCGTTTCCAGGATTCCACCGACGCTGTCGCCCATTTCGGCGGCCTTTTCCATTTCGCCAAGCATCGATTTTTGCGCATCCGCATTCAAAACAGCAATATCCGCTTTGTTCATGCGGTCAAGTTCCTGCAAAAGCACCGCTTCGTCGGAGGAAAAGGCATCGTCCGATACGCCATGCAGCATTTTGATATGACTGCCGACGGTGATGCCGTGTTCTTTTAAGATCTGCAAGCAGATCGCGCCGACCGCAACGATCGGTGCGGTGAGACGGCCGGAAAAATGACCGCCGCCGCGATAGTCCTGATATCCGTTATATTTCGCATACGCGGTGTAATCCGCGTGAGAAGGCCGCGCAAGTGCTTTCGTCGCCTCGTAGTCCTTGCTCTTCTGCGCTTTGTTTTCAATCATAAGGCAAAGCGGTGTGCCCGTGGTATAGCCGTTGAACAGGCCGCTTACAAAGCGAACCGCATCCTCTTCGTGCCGCTGGGTCGAGATTTTGCCTTTTGCGCGGCGCTTGTCCATCTGTGATGCGAGAAACGCCATATCCAGCTTGATTCCCGGCGCAAGGCCGTTTACAACCGCACCGATCGCCTCGGAATGGGATTCTCCGAATAATGTGATCTCCAGCGCGTGTCCGATCGAACTTTTCATTGCGTTTCTCCTTTCAACAGGCTTTTCAGCGACTCTGTTTTCACTTCGCAGATCCGTGCCTCGCCCGCTTTTTCCACACAGATCACAGAGATCGAATCGCCGTGTGCTTTTTTATCGCGTGTCATCGCCTCAAAAACGGCGTCCGCGTCATACGGCAGATCCGGGTTTACTTCTATTTTCTTTAAGCAAGCGCGTGTGCGTTCGCGCAGGATATCGTCCGTGATCATCGGCAGCATGCCGACCGCAACGCTCTCGCCGTGCAGAAGGCCCGATAAGCCGTATACACTCTCGACACCGTGGCCGATCGTATGACCGAAATTGAGGATCCTGCGCAGGCCCGTTTCCTTTTCGTCCTGCTCAACAACATTCTTTTTCACGACTACGGAGCGGTAAATGATCTCATCAAGGCGGCTGTATACGTCCGTTTCTTCAAACAGAGAAAACAGCTTTTCGTCCGCGATCAGACCGGCTTTCAGTGCTTCAACAAGGCCGTTGCTCACCTGCCGTTTGTCGAGCGTTTTAAGCACATCCGGGTCGGCAACAACAAGTTCCGGCTGATAGAACGCACCGACGCTGTTTTTTACACCGTTTACGTTGATCGCCGTTTTTCCGCCGATGCTCGAATCCACCTGCGAAAGCACGGTTGTCGGCATATTGATAAAGCGGATGCCGCGCATATACATAGAAGCCGCAAAACCGCCGAGATCGCCGATCACGCCGCCGCCAACGGCAATCAGCATATCTTTCCGCCCGAATTTCAGTTCCAGCAGACGTGCACACACCGCTTCCAGTGTGGCAAAGCTCTTGCTGCCTTCGCCCTGTGCAACCGTCATGATCCACGATTGCGGGCACTGCTTTTTCACTGCCTCGGCATACTGCGCCGGAACACCGTCATCCGTTAAGATCAACACCTTGCAGTTTACATCCGCAAATTCCGCAAGCCGCAAAAAATCGCCGCGTCCCATATAAACGGTGTAGCCCTTCGGCTTTAAATCCACGTAAATCTGCTGCAAAGCAGTACCGGCATCACATGAAGAAACAAGGCTCTGCTGATACGCTTTGGAAACGCGCATCATACCGCGCAGAAAATCGGCGTAATACGGGCGGTAACCTTCGTTTTCGATTCGTTCACAGCCGCGCGTGATCACCACTTCTTCTCTTGCCGCATCAAAAATCGGAAGCCCGTTTTCTATTTTATATGCGATCACATCTTCAACCGCGCGCATCCGCTCCTCAAAAAGCGGTGCCATCTGCGCATCAACCGCATTGATTCTGTTTCTGGCTTCCGTGAGCTTATCCATGTTCTCTCCTCCAAATTGGTGAATATTAAAATTATACCACTTTAAAGCGCTATATTCAAGCGCAAACGCCAAAAGAGTATAAAAAAAGATCCCGGCAAACGCCGGGATCGGGTGAACCGTTTATTAAGACAGAACGTAAACTTCCACTGTCTTTGCACCGAAGAGAACGCTCTCCTGGTAGTTATCAAAGAACAGGTCAACGAGCACGCGGCCGTCACAGACAGCGGTGCCGGTATCGCCGACAGCGGAATAACCGTATACAAACGAGCCGTCAGCCGTTTTGATGTAGAGCTTTGTTCCGCGCGGGAATTTGCTCAGATCCATCGCAACCTTACCCTGTACCAGCTTGGTCGGTCGACCGAGCGAGGAATAAGCCGTTGCTTTGCCCGTTACTTTATATTTGTATTCAACCGGGTTGCCGTTTTCGTCGAGTTCGATCGGGCAGCCGAGAGTCGAACAAACCGTACCCGGTGCACCGACAAGGATGCGCTCGGCAACCGGTTTTACCGTAACTTCTTCGGAGAGAACCTCTTCCTCCACTACAACGCCATCAATCAGCTTCTGCTGAACGGTCTGTGTCATAACGCCGTTCTTGCCGGCTTTCGCCAGACGGGTCAGACCCTTTTTCATTGTCGGAGTCGGCTTGTGCTCCGTCGGATACGGGATTTCCTCTTCTCTTTCAACCGTTTCATACGTTACACGGTTTAAAACGATATGCATACCGTCCGCTACTTTTTCGCCGAGTGCAACGTTTAAGAGATCTTCTTCGCCGACCGGTACGCCCGCCATGTGCAGTGCGTCGGCCGCTGTGCCGTTTTGCATCCAGACGGTTTTCGTTTCGCCGTCCGCCGTTACCGTAATCTCTGCAGCGCGGTGAATCACCATCGTTGCGCGGTTATCGTCTGCAAAACCGGTAAAAGTAAATGTATCATATTCACTGATAGAAATATTGCCTGCCTTCAGGATCGCTTCCGGTTCACTTTCCGAAGTAAATACGACGGTCTGTACAGTTTCGTCCTCGATCAGAATCGAGTATTTCGAAACGGTTGCGCCGCCGAGCATTGTCACGAGCATCACACTGACAGTCAGTACCGAAACGGCACGGAACAGCAGGGATTCCGCAAGCTTTTTGCTTCGCTCGATCATCGAATTCATAGTAGTCCTCCAATACGTGAGCTTTTGCGATTGCTCGGTAACGAATTGTTACTTTTGTTACCGTTTCCATAGTATATTCGAAAGCAACCGCAATGTCAAAGGAATAAAAACCGACAGTTTTGTGCGCAATGCACAAGCAGGTGTGCGCTGTATCGCGGATAGTATGCGCGAATTTGTCTAAAAAAAGGAAGAACGCAGCCAAATAATGGGCTTTCATCCGCTATATTTCGCCGCACCTATGTGCATTGTGCCGAATTAAAAAGTAGACCTTTTCCGTTCGCACGCCGCGAAATCAATCGTAAAATACAAATATAGTGTTGTATAATACAAAAGCTGCGTTTTCATTTTGTATATCGAATAAAGATATTTACTTATAGTATAATTTATTATCTTCGACGCTATTTAGTTCACTCAAATTAACTTAAAACGGACCTTTTATCCCTCAAAAAAGATGACATTTTGTTACGAAAAATCGAATATTCCGTCGAAAGCCGCCTGATGAAGCGCGTTTGCACCGCTTTTTGCACAGAAAAACAGCGTTTCAAACCACGCATACGGCACACCGCCGATCCATTTGAACGCCTCTCGGACAGTGTCACAGATGCCGTGTGTCCAATACAGATCAAAATCCGTACAGCGGCTTCCTATCACAAGCTCGCCTGCCTTTGCCTGCGGTATTCCGTTCATTTCCCGGTCCATGCGGTCATAAGCGAGCAGCAGAGCGATCAAACCGCCGAGTAAAATGAGTGTCAGCAAAAAAGCGATACAGGCGCGCCGTATTCTCTCTTTCAAATTCCATCTTCCTTATAATATTATGATTTCAGCGCAAGCAGCGTTTTGGCCAGCGATTTTCCGACGAGCTCGCCGCAGTAGATCGCCTCATCAAGCGAATTTCCGTGGCTGCCCATCTCCAGCAAAAGCGAACCCGTCGTCAGATCCTGATTATACTTGCGGTAAGCAAACATCACCGGGCGCGTCAGCGTCGGATAGTCGCCTTCCATCTGTGCCTGCAGTGCGGCGGCAAACTTCAGGTTTTCTTTGTACTTCGGCATATTGAGTTTGCCGTTATCCGCACCGGAGATGATCATCACCTGGGCGCAGGATTTTCCGTCGATCGTGGTTGCCGGTGCAATAACCGTGTTGTCGTCCGGCTGGATCGCATCGCGGTGTACATCCAGTACGACCTTGATTGTCGGATATTTCTTCAAATACGCCTTTACCGTCACCGCCGAGCGCTCGTACGAACCGTTATACTGCGGATAATCATGGAGTGTCGTATCGTGAATTACGCCGATTCCCGCTTCCGTCAGCTGCTTTGCGATCTCTTCGCCGACACGGCACATATTTTTCGTTTCATCGGTGTTTCTTGTCGCCGCCGATTTATCGTACCAATCGTATATCCCCAGCTGATACGATTCCGTCGCGTGGCTGTGCATGATCAGCACTTCGGGCGTTCCGTCGGCAAGGATCCTGAACGCCGGCGCTTCTTTTACGATCTGTTTGACCTCACTCGCGCTCAAACCCGTGCTGTTCTTGATATATCCGGATTTCAGCGAAATATACGCATCACCCGACCCGCCTTTATACGTCTGCCGCTTTACCGTTCCGGCATTTTCCGGTTTTTCAAGGGTACTGCTCTCCTCCTGCGAAGATTCCGCACTTTCTTCCGGTTCGCTCTCCCATTCGCTCTCCACGGCGGATGGCTCCGCCTCCACCCATTCGGTAAACACTTCGCCTTCCTGCGCCTCCGCCACTTCGCCTGTGCCAAACGACAGCATCACCGAAAGGCGAGCCGCCGACGATAAAAACGGCGCAAACAGCACTGCGCTCTGCTCGGCCGTTACCACACACAGGCTCATGCACAGCAGCACCGCAATCGCGCGGCACACAGTCTCCTTATGACGGTTAAACCATATTTTCATTCTTATACCTCCCTGCGACCTGTCCGAAAGACATCCCGCCTTCCATATATATGTGCCGCAAAGAAGATTATTACCCGACCAGTGCGATCAGTTCTTCAAGCGAAAGCGCCGGAAAAAGCGCCCGGTTTACCGCAAACGCCACCGTACGCGCCGCGTGCTGTACCGCCTGATCGATCTCACGCGGCGTCACGATCCAATCCGGACTGTCCGGCGGCAAATCCACGAGATTGGAAAGAGCCGCAACCGTCGGTACTCCCACCGCAATCACCGGAACACCCAGCACCTCTTTGGAAAGTGCTGTGCGGTTATTTCCGACACCCGAACCGGGCACAATGCCGCTGTCCGTGATCTGTACGGTGCGCAAAAGGCGCTCGGGCGCTGCCGCCGCCAATGCGTCCACCACGACAACCGCGCACATCGGTCCGATCTCAGCGAGCTTTTGGATATACTGCGCCGCCTCAATCCCTGTCTGCCCGAGAACGCCGGGCTTCACCGCCGCAACGCGCCGCAGATTCTCAAAACCCGCAACATGATTTTCGCAAAGGTGGCGCGTCACCAGAATCTGATCGCTGACAAGCGGGCCGATCGCGTCGGGTGTAATTTCCCGATTGCCGAGTCCTGCCGCAAGAATGGGCCCATCCGCCGGCAGAAGTTTTCGGATCACCGATGCGATTTTCTCTACTTCATCCGCAAATCCATCCGGCATTGTCCGGAAATCGCCCGTTTCCACGGTGAAATAGACACCTTTCGGTTTGCCGATCGCCTTGGACGCCGCCGCGCTTTCGATCAGTACGCGGGTAATTCCGTCTCTGTTTTCGACGTAATATCCCTCTCCGCGGTAATTGCTGTGTTTTATGCTCTCTTCCGCCAGGTCTGTTCGGATCATTGTACAAATTCCTCCTTTGATAAAGCCTGATTTTTCACAGAAAAAATGCTTGCATTTTGAAGGGAATCGTGCTAAAATTATCGTTGCTGTATAGTCCAAACGTGTCTCTCGAGTGCTTAACGTTAAAAGCACCGGACTATCCTGACCACAATAAAGTAGTATGGATCAACCACATCGCTTTATGAGTATTATAGGAGGTGCCAAGAAATGCCGAACATTAAATCTGCTAAAAAAAGAGTAGAAGTTGCTGCTGTTAGAACTGCTCGCAACAAGGCTGCTAACTCGGAACTGAAAACCGTTCTGAAGAAAGCAAACGTTGCTATCGAGAAAAACGAGGATAAAGCAGAGGCAGTTAAAGTTGCTGTTAAAGCTATCGACCAGGCTTGCGCTAAAGGCCTGATGCACAAAAACAAAGCTGCAAGAAAAAAATCGCAGATCATGAAAAAAGCTAACGCTTAATTGATTGCACAATAAAAAAGAAGGAACGGCATGGTGTGTCCGTTCCTTTTTTGTTTTTATATCATTCGTTTACTGCATATCCCGCACCGGTCAGGATTTCATAAATCTCGTTGAGCGAACCGGGTGCATACGCATAGACCACAGTATCGCCGCGGTACAGCACAAGATAGCGTAAACCGTCCGCCGCAGTTGTAAACAGCTTGCCGCCGCCCGAAAGATCGGTCTCCTGCTGTTCGCGTTTTGCGGGTTCCATATCCGGCGCGGTGGAATATATGATCTGATTATACACCAGATCGACCGTTTTATCATCGGAATATCCGTAGAACTCCAGTTTGCTGCTTCCTTTTACACCTGCCGCAACGTGAAGGAGTTTCTCGCCGTCCAGTTTCCAATACGTGGTCAGGATATTTGCGGTTTCATATCCTTTCTCATTCAAGCGCGTGATCAGATCGGCGTGGACGGATATTGCCGACGGATAGCCTTGCACAGGCGGTGATGCTCCTGCCATTCCCAAGATAAAAAAGAGCAGCATTCCGCCGAACAGCGCGCCGACAAGCGTGTAAACAACGATGTTTTTGACGCGGTTTTTCCCGTTCTGTTCTCTCTCACGTTTTCGCTTTGCGCCAAGCTTTTCCGCCGTTGCCGCATCGAGCGGATGATTTTTCCGGTAAAGCCTGCCCCAGATAAAAAGTGCGAGATTAACGGCGGCGAGAAGGAGATTGCCGATCAGCGCATACAGCTGCTTATCCGCAAACATTGCCGCATATCCCGCAAGGCTGAGCGAAGCCAAAGCAGGAAGTGTGCAGATGCCGAAACCCCACAAAAGACGAACCGACTTCTGCGGATCCGAGCTGTGTTCGTTAAAAAAGAGGATGAGAAAGCGCCGTCTTTTCCGAAAGCGGTGTCTTCCGACCTCCGGGATCATTCGCTCGGAAGCTGTCATGTCTAAAAATTCTTTAAAAGTCAATCCCGTCAGATTTAGCGCCTCGCGAAAGAGCCAGAACACACAAAGAAAGTTGACCGGCACCAGCAAGACCGAAAAAATGATATTAAAAACCCGATACTCCATTCTATTTCGTCATACCTTTCATTCTATCTTGTTTCTTTGGATTGATTATAGCAAAGCAAGAAATTGCTGTCAACGAAAGAATCCTGCCGAATCACCGGGTTATCTGCTGCGCGATACCCATTCTCCTGCAGCCGGGTTCGCGATTTCTTGTGTTATATCACCCGTTCATCACAAATTACGTCAATCTCTCCTCTAAAAAGAAAAAACTCTTATGGACATACATCCATAAGAGCTTGGTGCCGCTGACCGGACTTGAACCGGTACGATATTGCTACCGAGGGATTTTAAGTCCCTTGTGTCTGCCGAT
>JBGUUS010000105.1:0-4287 GCA_045133675.1 Oscillospiraceae bacterium
TGCTCGCATACTATTGGCGTATGAACAAGATCTGCCCGAAGCATCATTACACCGCTGCGGAAGTTATTGCAGAAGATCAAGAATAAATACAAAAGCCTTTCTTCGTGAAAATGAAGAAAGGCTTTTTTCTTGCACATTTTGAGAAGATGCGCTATACTGAAATTATGAAAATCGGAACGGACCGGGAAGACCGGTCGAACAACAATATAAGGAGGAACCATTCATGTTCTGGGAAAAAATTACGGTTGACGAATTTGCCGCAGCGCGCGAAAAATGCGGCGGTGTATGCGTCATTCCGCTCGGCTGTCTTGAAAAACACGGCAATCATATGCCGCTCGGTACGGATATTATCCGCGCACGCGGTGTGGCAGAACGCGCAGCAGAGATCGAGGATGTTATGATCTTCCCGTATCTGCCGTTCGGTATCGTATCGGAAGTAAAACACAAGCTCGGTACGATCGCGCTTTCTTCGAAGCTGCAGTTCAGAATGCTGGAAGAGCTCTGCGATGAGATCGCGCGCAACGGTTTTACGAAAATTCTGTTTTTGGACGCACACGGCGGTAACTGGAACTTCATCCGTTATTTCTCGCAGTCGCGCCATGAGCATCCGTGCAACTATACGGTATTCTTCTATCAGCTTTCGCGCCTTCTTCCGGAAGAGCGCAAAGCGTTCCTCGATTATCACGGCGAGCCGATCGTTGTAAGCGGTCACGCCGACCTGATCGAAACTTCGACCGTTATGGCGCTTGAGCCGGATACGATCAAAATGGATCAGCTGGAGCTGAACGGATTTCCGCTTGGCCGAATGGATGAATACGGCGAGCTCGGCGCATACTGCGGCATCAGCTGGTATGCTTCGTTCCCGAACCAGATGGCGGGTGAACCGTCGAAGGCATCTGCTGACCGCGGCGAATTCCTGCTCAAATACTTTGTAAAACACGCGGCTGAGGTTTTCAAAAAACTCAAAGAGACCGATCTGCCGAACGAACTGCAGGAAGAATTCTACGCAAAATGCGACAACCCGCAAGTTTGATGCGATAAGGAGGACGGAGTTATGTTTTGGGAAAAAATTACGGTTAATGAATTCGCCGCTGCAAGAGAATCCTGCGGCAAAGTCTGCGTTATTCCGATCGGCTGCCTCGAAAAACACGGCAACCATTTGCCGCTTGGCACCGATATCCTGACGGCGCGTACCGTTGCAGCGCGTGCCGCTGAAATTGAAGATGTTATGATCTTCCCGTACCTGCCGTTTGGCATCGTATCGGAAGTTAAACACAAGCTCGGCACGATCGCGCTTTCTTCGCAGCTGCAGTATGATATGCTGGAAGAGCTCTGCGATGAGATCGCACGCAACGGCTTTACGAAAATTCTGTTCTTAAACGGACACGGCGGCAACACGCAGTTTTTGCGTTACTTTACCCAGTCGCGTCACGAGCATCCGTGCAACTATACGGCATTCGTCTATGACCTGTCGTATCTGACACCGGATGAGTATAACCAGTTCGTTGAATTCCACGGTGAGCCGATCGAAGTAAGCGGTCACGCAGATATTTACGAGACTTCCACCACGCTGGCGATCGCGCCGGAGCAGGTAAAGATGGAAGCATTGAAGCAGGACGGTTTTCCGCTCGGCAGAATGGACGATTTTGCACAACTCGGCATTTTCTGCGGCATCAGCTGGTACGCTTCGTTCCCGGAGCAGATGGCGGGTGAGCCGTCGAAAGCATCGGCAGAACGCGGCGAGATGCTGCTGAACTTCTATGTGAAACACACGGCGGATATCCTCAGAAAGATGAAATCGGATGAACTGCCGAACGAACTGCAGGAAGAGTTCTACGCACAGTGCGACGACCCGCAGATCTGATTGATACACAGCAAGAAACCGGATGGCGATTTGCCATCCGGTTTTGTCATTTTATAACGCCTTCGCCGTTGAACGAAGGAATAAAGCTCTCTTTTGCGGTTCCGCCTTCCTGGATGAAGCCTTGCGTGATGCCGATACGTGCGGCGAACTCGATGGCTTCGGCGTATTCTTCCTCGGTGATCGTTCGGTTCAGTTCCGGATAATCCCGCACCTGATCGGCGAGTACCGTATACTGATTCATCAGACTGATGTAAATGCGGTTGCCGTAACGGCTGTGCAGATCACGCAGGATTTCTTTTGTGTCCGCCATCCGTCCGGGCAGCATCAGGTGGCGCACGATCACACCTTTTTTCATAATACCGCGTTCGTCGAACTCCGGTTTGCCGCACTGACGCACCATTTCGTCAAGTGCCGCCCATGCGCGTGCCGGATAATCCGCGGCGGCGGAATATCGCGCGGCATACGTCGGATTGTCGTATTTCATATCGGGCAGGTAGACGTCAACGAGTCCATCGAGCATTTTCAGCATTTCTACCGATTCATATCCGCTTGAGTTATATACAATCGGTATAATCAAACCGTTTTTCTTCGATTTGTCAATTGCGTAAATGATATGCGGCAGGAACATAACGCCTGTGACAAGGTTAATGTTATTGGCACCCTGAGACTGCAGTTCGAGGAAGATTTCGGCAAGGCGGTCGCCATCGATCACAAAACCGAGTTTTTCGCTGCTGATGCGGTGGTTCTGACAGAACACACAGCGCAGGTTGCAGCCGGAGAAAAAGACGGTGCCGGAGCCTTCCGCACCCGAAAGGCAAGGCTCTTCCCACATATGGAGTGCGGCACGCGCAACGCGCAGCTCCGCGGTCATACCGCAGAAGCCCGCCTGTTTTGTGCGGTCGACGCCGCATTCGCGCGGGCAAAGGCGGCAGTTTTGATATAAGGAAACCAGTTTTTCGGTCATACGGCGCTCCTCCTTTACAAGGTACTATAATGATACCGCAGGAAACAGAATCCGTCAACACAGCGAAAGTTGGAAAAGACGCTTGACAAATTAGTCTATTGGTGATAGACTAAAGCCAGAAGGTTGGTCTATAAAGAATAGACCAAAGAAGGAGAGATCGGAATGGACGAAATGAAACTCGGTGCAGTGGAAGCGCGCTTTGCCGAAATCGTATGGGAGCACGCGCCGCTTTCTTCGCGCGAACTCGTTGCGCTCTGCGAAAAAGAGCTCGAATGGAAGAAATCGACGACGTATACGGTGCTCAAAAAACTCTGTGAGCGTGGATTGTTCGAGAATGTAAAAGGCACGGTGAAGGTTTGTGTAACGAAAGAGGAGTTCGACGCGATCCGCAGCGAGCAGTTCGTTGACGATGCGTTTGAAGGCTCGCTTCCGGCGTTCATTGCCGCGTTCACAAAACGCAAGGCACTCACAGAGGAGGAAATCGCGCTGATCCGCGATATGATCGAATCGCACAAGGAGGAATGAGCATGGCTCCGTTTTTTCTTACGGTTTTTAACATGAGCTTGACGGCAAGCTGGCTTGTTTTATGTGTCATCCTCTTGCGTCTGCTGCTTAAAAAGGCGCCGAAAGTGGTACACTGCTTTCTTTGGGTGCTCGTGGCACTGCGTCTGATCCTGCCGTTTTCGTTCGAAAGCGCGTTGAGTCTGATCCCGAACGCAGAGCCGATTCCGCCGGAGATTCTTGAAAAGCCGGTTACACATATTGATACGGGCATCCCGGTGATCAATACGGTTATAAACCCGATCATTGAAGAACAGACTGTACCGCAGGGAAGCAGCGAGGTCAATCTGCTGGCGCTGATAACGGAATACGCCGCGGTGATATGGATCGTGGGTATGCTTGCGTTGGCAGTATACGGTATGATCAGTTACTGGATGGTACGCAAAAGTGTTCGCGTGTCGGTCCGGGAAGCCGGAAATGTGTATCTGTGTGACGATATTCCGTCGCCGTTTATCCTCGGTTTGATCCGACCGAAAATCTATCTGCCGTCGAATCTTGAAGGCGGACAGAAAACGTACATCCTTGCGCACGAAGATGCGCATTTAAGTCGTTGCGATCATTTGTGGAAGCCGCTTGGTTTCCTGCTCTTGATCGTACATTGGTTTAATCCGCTGTTGTGGGCGGCGTATATTCTGCTCTGCCGCGACATTGAACTTGCCTGTGACGAGCGGGTGGTTCGAAAAATGGATGAGTGGGAGAAAAAGGAATATTCGATGACGCTGCTTGCCTGCAGTGTTCCACGCAGAAGATTGCAGGCTTGTCCGCTCGCATTCGGCGAAGTGGGAGTAAAGGAGCGTGTGAAGAACGTGCTGAACTATAAGAAACCTGCCTTTTGGCTGATTTTGGTTGCGGTTATTCTCTGCGCTGCGGCGGTGGTGTTCTTTATGACCGATCCGCT
>JBGUUS010000106.1:0-4763 GCA_045133675.1 Oscillospiraceae bacterium
ACGAAAAAAGGATCCCTTTCGGGATCCTTTTTCTTTCTCTATGCGCTGCTTTTTCTTACAGCAGGAAATCTTTGCGGTAGTTTACACCGAAGAACTCGGCGAGTTCGACCATTTCCTCGTTTTTGATCGTGTTGATGCGCGGGAGATGCGCGGTAAGCATATAGATCTGTGCGGCTTTTTCGACCGTCTCGATCAGACCGAAGGATTCGTCGAGCGATTTGCCGGCGCCGTAAATGCCGTGCATACCCCAGACGACAACGCGGAATTCCTTCATTTTTTCAGCGGTTGCTTCGCCGATGGAGTTCGTGCCGCAGAGCATCCACGGGAGAACGCCGACACCGTCCGGGAATACGACGATGCATTCGGTGCACATCTGCCAGAGCGTGTGCGTGAATTTTGCCTCATCCAGCTCGTGAACGTAGTTCATCGCGAGGGTGTAGGTCGGATGGGTGTGCATAACAACGCGGTTTTCCGGGTCAACGGAAAGGCGTGCCATGTGGCTCATCAGATGTGCCGGAAGCTCGGAGGTGAATTTGCTGCCGTCTTTATAGCCCCAGAGCAGTTCGGCGGTGGTGCCGTCTTCTGCGATGCGGATGATGCCGAGGTTCGTCTCCGGGTCGTCGATGACGTTTTTGAAGTATTTGCCCGTACCGGTTACGATAAAGATCTTGCCGATCAGCGCGGTTGCGTCAAAGCCGGTCGGAATGGTGCGGATGACGTTGTTGAGATCAAGGTATTCCGCTACTTCCTCGGTGTCGAGCAGGTAGCTGATGTTGCCGCCGTTGCGCTCGTCCCAGCCGAGACGGTACATATTGGCGGTCGTCTTTTTCATTTCTTCCACAAACGGAGCATTCAGAATATTTTTCATGCGCGTTTCACCAGTTCTTTCTCTTCATATTCACGGATGATCGGGAAGTAAGCGGATGCTACGTTCTCGCGTTTCAGGAATTCTTCCCAGATTGCGCCGAACGGTGCGGTTTTGAGGTCCTCCTGCAGAACCATCAGCTCGGTGAGACGGTTTTCTTCCTGGAGCTTCTGCATCAGCGCGTTCGGCTGGAGCAGTGCGAACAGCAGGGCCTTCTGCACGTTGCGTACACCCGTTACCCAAGCGGAAATGCGGTTGATGGATGCGTCAAAGTAGTCGGTTGCGATGAAGACGCGGTCGAGCGCATCACAGCGGACGATCTCTTTTGCGATCTCCTTGGTCTCGTCGTCGAACAAAACGACGTGGTCGCTGTCCCAGCGGACGCCGCGCGTGATATGCAGTGCGATCTTTTCGTTGAACAGCAGGAGGGACGGAATCTTATCCGAAACGAGCTCGGTCGGATGATAGTGACCGTTATCCATCAGCGGGGTGATGCCCTTATAGTTCGAATAGCTCAGGCAGAATTCCGCAGAACCGACGGTGTAGCTCTCCAGACCGATGCCGAAAACCTTCGATTCAAGCGTGACGTAAACCTTCGTTTTGTCGTAGTCCATCGCGAGGATCTCGTCGAGCGACTCTTTGAAATGGCGGCGCGGCGTATAGCGGTCAGCCGGGATATCTTTAAAGCCATCCGGGATCCAGATGTTCATAACGCACGCAACGCCGGTTTCTTCCGCGAAATACTGCGAAATCTCGATGCAGCGTTTGCAGTGCTCAATCCAGAATTTGCGGATAGCCGCATCCGGAGAAGAAAGCGTCAGGTTGTCTTTTACCATCGGGTGGGAAAAAAGCGTCGGGTTAAAATCGATGCCGAGGCCGCGCGCTTTGGCGAACTCGACCCATTTTGCGAAGTGCTTCGGCTGGATTGCATCGCGGTCAGCGTATTCGCCGTCTTCGAAAATCGCGTAGCAGGCGTGCAGATTGAGCTTTTTCGTGCCCGGAATGAGCGAGAAAGCGAGGTCGATATCATCCATCAGTTCTTTCGGCGTGCGTGCTTTGCCCGGGTAGTTGCCGGTGGTCTGAATGCCGCCGGAGAGAGCCTCTTTGCTGTCAAAGCCGGTTACATCGTCGCCCTGCCAGCAGTGAACGGCGATCGGTACGTTTTTGAGCGCAGCAATGGCTGCCTCAGCGTCAACGCCGATCGATTTATAGAATTCGTTTGCAAGCGTATACATAGCGTGGCCTCCTTGGTCATATATAAATTCATTATACAGGAAAAAAACGGAGAATACAAGAGAAAACGGACCGCTTTTCGGCGGCCCGTTTCCGGTTTTTATTTTGCTTTTTCCGGGTGGCAGAACTGCGCGTTGGTGCAGTGTTCACAGCCACAGCCGCAGCCGGATTTTCCGGCCTTTTTGTTGAGAATACCTTTGATCACGATCGCCAGGAAGATGGCGGCGATGATTGCAGTGATAACGATGGTGAGCCAGTTTTCAGCCAGCCATTCCATAGTGTCGCCTCCTTATTTTACTTTGACAGTCATAACATTTTGGTCGTATTTGTTCTTGCGGACGAGCAGATAGAGGAGCGTTACGGTGACGATTGCTGCCGCGATCGTGCCGAGAATATCACCCGTACCGACAAACCACGAACCGAACTGGTAAACGATCAGCGAGATCGCATAAGCGAATACGCACATATAGCCGATTGCAAATGCCGTCCATTTTGCGTTGTTCATTTCGCGTTTGATGGCACCCATTGCCGCAAAGCACGGTGCGGAGAGCAGGTTGAAGATCAGGAAGGAGAAGCCGGCTGCAGCGCTGCCGCCAAAGAACTCCTGTCCGATCAAAACGGCACTTTCGTATGCGCCGCCTTCCACAGCGCCCATCAGATCGGTGCCGGCACCGAGCATTTCAGAGAGTGTGCCGAATACGCCGACAACCTCTTCTTTTGCAACAAGACCGAGGACCGTTGCGACAGTTGCCTGCCAGTTGCCAAAGCCCAGCGGGATGAACAGCCAGGAGAGCAGGCTGCCGAGAACTTCGAGGATGGATGCACCGCCGAACTCTTCGGTGATATAATGGAAACCGCCTTCAAACGAGAGCGAGTTCAATACCCAGATGATGATGCTTGCCGCAAGAATAACGGAACCGGCGCGTTTTACAAACGACCAGCCGCGGTCCCAGGTGGTGCGGAAAATGTTGCGGGCTACCGGCATATGATACGTCGGAAGCTCCATAACGAACGGCGACGGATCGCCGGAGAACATTTTTGTCTTTTTGAGGATGATACCCGAGATAACAACCGCCGCAATGCCGATGAAGTATGCCGCCGTTGCAACGATGCCGCTGCCGCCGAAAAGCGCACCGGCGATCAGACCGACGATCGGCATTTTTGCGCCGCACGGAATGAAGCAGGTGGTCATAATCGTCATTTTGCGGTCGCGATCCTGTTCAATGGTGCGCGATGCCATAACGCCCGGAACGCCGCAGCCGGTTGCAACCAGAAGCGGAATGAAGCTCTTGCCGGAAAGACCGAATTTGCGGAAAAGGCGGTCCATGATGAACGCGATACGCGACATATAGCCGCAGTCTTCGAGCAGAGAGAGCAGCAGGAACAGCACGACCATCTGCGGAACAAAGCCGAGAACCGCGCCAACGCCGCCGACGATGCCGTCCATAATCAGCGAGTAAAGCCACGGTGCAACGGCCGGAACGCCGTCGGCGGTCAGCAGGAACGAATCGAGCAGCTCCGGAACACTGACCCAGCCGGCCATAAAGGACGGCAGATCGCCGGCTTCTGCAAGCTCTTTGAACGAGCCGAACAGACCGTCGTTCATAAATGCGGTTGCCCATTCGCCAACCGTGCCGATGGAAAGGGTGTAAACCAGGAGCATGACCGCAACGAAGATCGGCAGAGCCAGGATACGGTTTGTTACAACGCGGTCGATCTTGTCCGAAAGAGTCAAACGGCCAAGGCTCTTTTTCACGAAGCAGTCCTTGAGGATCTGATCAACAAAGAGGTAGCGCTCGTTTGTGATGATGCTTTCCGCGTCGTCGTCGAGCTCGGTTTCAACCATTTTGATATCCTGCTCGATGTGTGCACGTTTCGTCTCATCGATCTGCAGCTTTTCCAAAACGCGGTTATCGCGCTCGAAGATCTTAACGGAATACCATCTCTGCTGAACCTCCGGAAGGTTGTGGATGGTTGCTTCCTCGATGTGCGCCAGTGCGTGTTCCACACGGCCCGAGAAGATATGTACCGGTGCTTTCGACGGTTTGCCTGCCGCATCGATCGCAACGTGTGCCACGTCGTGTGCGCCGTCGCCTTTTAATGCGGAGATCTCCACGATCGGGCAGCCGATATTCTTGCTGAGCTGTTCAAAATTGATCTTATCGCCGTTTTTGCGGACGATATCCATCATGTTGACCGCGATAACAACCGGAATGCCCAGCTCGATCAGCTGTGTGGTGAGGTAGAGGTTGCGCTCTAAGTTCGTGCCGTCGACGATATTCAAAATAACGTCCGGGCGCTCGTTGATCAGATAGTTGCGGGCAACAACTTCCTCCAGCGTGTACGGCGAGAGCGAATAAATGCCCGGAAGGTCGGTGATGATAACGTCATCGTGACCTTTTAAGTTACCTTCTTTTTTCTCGACCGTAACGCCCGGCCAGTTGCCGACGTACTGATTGGAGCCGGTGAGCAGGTTGAACAGCGTTGTTTTGCCGCAGTTCGGGTTACCGGCCAGTGCAATGGTAATGCTCATAGGTTTGCTCCTTTTCTTTGACGATTATTCTACTTCGATTTTCTCGGCATCCTCTTTGCGCAGAGAAAGCTCATAGCCGCGCAGATTCAGCTCGATCGGATCGCCCAGCGGAGCGACCTTGCGGATATAAAT
>JBGUUS010000107.1:0-5759 GCA_045133675.1 Oscillospiraceae bacterium
GCTGAGATGCTCTGGTCGCCGGACGAACCGTGTGACGAAATTATCGAGCGCGCTATGAAGAATCCGTATGTCAAATTTGCGAATATCTGATAAAAACACCCCGAAGCGGTTTCGCTTCGGGGTGTTGTGCATATTCAGCTTTTATTCAAAATCCGGGATGAAAACTTCTGCGCCGTCTTTCAGTGCGGATTCATGTGCGCAGATTCCGGCCGCCGTGATGTTGCCGCCCAGGTATTCGTCGATCGCCGGTTTGCGTTCTTCCAGAATGCTCATAACGAACTCGTGAACGAGGTGCGGGTGCGAGCCGTGGTGTCCGCCGCCCTGACCTTTTTCGAGCGCCTGCGGGTTCTGCGGGTCGAAGGTTTCCGGGTTGACCGTATATTTCTGGATGCTCTCCGGCAGGGTGTGGTGGTAGTTCGGCATCTGTTTTACCTCAACTACGACGTCACAGCCGCGTCTTCCGTCATCAAACGGAACGTTCTTCGTGATATACGGCTGGCTGTCGTCGTGGAAACCCCACTCAAAGGAAGCGTCACTGCCGTATACGAACAGACCTTCCTGATATGCACGTGCGGTTTCAAACAGGCTGCGGGTTGCCTCCGCCTTCATGCCGTTGTCAAAATCGAAGATCGCCGTTTCGATCGGGAACGGGTTGTTATACTGCTTCTGCAGTTCTTCGCTCATCGTGCCCGAGCCAAAGCACATAACGCGTTTGATGCGCGAATTCGAGAGCTTGACCATCGGGCCGATCGCGTGGGTGCCGTACCACATCGGCGGCAGACCTTCCCAGTATTTCGGCCAGCCCGCCATATCCTGATAGTGGCTGCCGCGCATGAACTGGATGCGGCCGAGTTCGCCTTTTTCGATCATCTCATTGATGTAGAAGAACTGATACGTATAAAGCGTCGTCTCCATCATCATATAGTTTTTGCCGCTCTTTTTCTTTGCCTCAATGATGCGTTTGATGTCTTCGAGCGAGGTTGCCATCGGAACGGTGCAGGCGCAGTGTTTGCCGCTTTCCAAAACGGCTACCGTCTGATCCGCGTGCAGCGGGATCGGCGAAAGAATGTGAACCGCGTCAAGCTGCGGATCGGCGAGCATCTCTTCAAAGCTGTTGTATACGGTGCACTCCGGATACATTTCGTGAAAGCGCGCCGATACTTTTTCGTTCGGGTCGAAAAAGCCGACTTTGTCAACATACGGATGATCGACATAGATCGGGAGAAACGCGCCGCCAAAGCCGAGACCGGCAACCGCAACGTTGATTTTTTTCATAGAAAACCCTCCGTTTTCTTTACAGAATCTTTGATTCTATGATACAATAAAAACCAGGAAAAGGGAAGTGCGAAATTGCATTTTATCACAAGGGAGGATGCATATGACCGGAACGTATTTTGATATTCAGCGCTTTTGTGTTCACGACGGACCGGGCATCCGCACCACCGTGTTTATGAAAGGCTGTCCGCTGCGCTGTGCGTGGTGCCATAACCCGGAAGGCCTTGCAAAATCGGCGCAGGTGCAGTTCTTTGCGGAAAGCTGTATTGGGTGCAATCTCTGCAAAGGCGAGCGCACGGTGCAAGCCGTTTCGCTTTGCCCGACGGGTGCATTAAAGTGCTGCGGCGCGGAGATCACGGAAGAAGCGCTTTTGGAGCAGGTTTTGTCCGACCGCGATTTTTACGGCGCAAAAGGCGGTGTTACGTTTTCGGGCGGTGAGTGTCTTTTGCAGTCCGATTTCGTTGCCGGTATGCTTCACCGCATCAAAGAGCAGGGTATCACCACAGCAGTTGATACCTGCGGCGCGGTGGAATGGAGCGCGATCGAAAAAACGCTTCCGTACTGCGATACGTATCTCTACGACGTCAAATGCGCCGATGCAGCACTGCATAAAGCGTATACCGGTCTTGACAACACGCGCATTCTCGAAAATCTCAGAAAGCTCGACGAAAGCGGCGCTGTGATCTGGATCCGCGTTCCGGTGATCCCGGATGTAAACGATACCGAAAGCGAAACGCGCGCGATCGCCGAAATCGTAAACGGCTTACAAAACGTCCGGCGTGTAACGCTGATTCCGTACCACACGCTCGGCAAAAGCAAATACCAGACGCTCGGGCTCACCCCGGCGTATGAAACGAATAAAACGGTGAACGAGAGCAGACTCGCGCAATACCGCACCCTGTTCTCAAGCCAAAACCGCACCGTAGAATAACAGGAGGAAAGTTCCATGACCGAAAGAATCCGATTTTTGCGTGAACAGACCACGTCCTCTGCCAACAAAATAAACCGCCGTCCGATCCCGATTATCGATACTTCCGCCGTTGATGCCGATATCCCGATCCGCAAAGCGCTCGCGTTCAAAGAAATCTGCGAGACGATGCCGCTGTTCATCGGCGAACAGGAGCTGATCGTCGGTACGCGCACGTTCTTTAATCCGCAGCCGGGCAACGAGGACGGACACGACCATATGGCGTATTTTACGTATGCCGCGGTCAAGTATATCAACGAGCAGGATATCGCGCGCTTTGGCGGCGATTACAGCGGCACGAACAAAACGCATTATACACCGGACTATACGATCCTTCTGGATAACGGCATTTCGGGCATCATCCAAAAAGCCGAAGTACGCAAAGAAGATCCGCCTCTCCGCGCGGATCAGCTTGCGTTTTTGGACAGCGTGATTCTCGTATATACGGGCCTCAAAAACCTGATCCTGCGCTATGCGGTATATGCCGGTGAACTCGCGCAGAAGGCAGAGGACTCCGCTGAGAAAGCGCGCCTTTTGGAGATCGCGCGCGTCTGCAATAAGATTGCGCAGGACCGTCCGGATACTTTCCGCGAAGCGGTGCAGCTCTATTGGTTCGGTCATCTCGGCTCGCTTTTGGAAAGCTCGCTTTTTATCAATTACGGCCGTCTTGACGTTACCTTTGGCAAATACCTCGGCGACACACCGAAGGAAGAAGCGCAGGAACTGCTCGAATGCCTGCTTTTAAAATTTTACGATCAGGCCGATCTGAACGACGGCAGCTATATCGATAAACACCAGGGCCAGCTCGTTGTAACGCTCGGCGGTGTGCTTGAAAACGGCGAGAGTGCGGTCAACGATGTCACGATGCTGATGCTCGCTGCCGCCGAGAACACGAATCTGCCGGAACCGGAGTTCAATCTGCGCTTAAGCAGCAAAAACCCGCCGGAATTTCTCGATAAAGCGGCGGAATTGACTGTAAAGGGATATAACTTTATATCGTATTATAACGACGATCGCTTCGTGGAGTCGCTGATCGGCGGCGGTTTATCGCCGGAAGATGCCCGTTCTTACGGTTTTGACCTCTGCCAGGATATCAATATCCCGGGAAAAGGCGATTTCTATCTCGAAGGCGCATTCTCGCTTGCGCACGCGCTGATGACCTTCCTGCGCGAAAGCGGCTGTGCTTTTGCCTCCTTTGAGGAGCTCCTTTCTGCATTCAAAGCAAAAATCGCACAGGATTTCAAGGAACAGATGGCAGGTCATTACCGCACGCAGGAGAACATCCATCTCTACCGCGACGGCAAGTTCGACGAGTACTTTAAAAACGTGCACGAAAACGGCATCAACCCAAGCTGGACGGGCCGCAACCCGATGTGTCCGCTGCCGTATCTGAGCGCGCTCTATCACGGAACGGTCGAAAACGCCGCTGATATGATTTACGAGAGCTTCCCGATCAAGGCGAAAGGCGCATTCGTCGGAACGGCGGTTGAAGCTGTGAACTCGCTTGCGGCGATCAAAAAGGTCGTTTTCGAAGAAAAAAGGTATACGTTAAAAGAAGTCCTTGCCGCCTGTGAAACGGATTTCGCCGGACAGGAAGTGATGCGCAGCCTGCTTTGGAATGCACCGAAATGGGGCAACGACGATGCATACGTTGATTCGATCGCGAAGGATCTGCTCGAATTCATCCTGCGCGATTTCCAGACATACAAAACGGCGAGCGGCGGCAGAATCCTTTCGGGTATTCATCAGCCGCACCCGGTTTCAACCGGCTGGGACCTGATTGCAACGCCGGACGGCCGCCACAGCGGCAAACCGGTTTCCGTTACGATGACACCGGCAAGCGGCACGATGAAAAACGGCGCAACCGCCGCGCTCAAGTCCGCTTCGATCTTTGATCCGTCACTCATTCAGTGGAACTACTGCGTGATGATCAACTATTACGCGTCGATCTTTGCGGGTGAAGAGGGTAAAGAGCTGTTCAAGAGTTTGCTTTTGTCGTACTTTAAACGCGGCGGTATGCAGCATCAGCCGAACGTCACGGATGCGCGTGAACTCAAAAACGCACAGCGCGAACCGGAAAAATACAAGGATCTGATCGTTCGCCTTTGGGGTGTATCGGCGCACTTCGTCGATCTGCCAAAAGAGCTGCAGGACGAGATGATCGCAAGATTTTCTTAAAACGCAAAGAACCGCGAAGCAATTGCTTCGCGGTTCTTTATGTCTGAATTTCTTATTTTAAGCCACAGCCTTTGTACATATCCTCATCTTCGCAGGAATCCGGCAGTTTGATCTCACAGCCGATATCGGTGAGTTTTTTGCAGTCGAGGAACATCTCGTTTGCGTCTTCTGCGCTCGAAAAGTCAAATCCGCTCAGATCAAGCGTTTCAAGACCCGGGCAGTCGCCGAACATATAACCGAAATCCGTGCATGCAGAGGTGTTAAAGCCCGTGAAGTCCACGGTTTTGAGTGCACGGGCGTGTGCAAACATAGCACCCATACGCGTTACGTTCGCGGTATTGAACATCGAAAGATCGAGCTCGGTCAGACCTTTGCAGTACATGAACATCTGGCACATATCGGTAACCTTCGAGGTGTCAAAGTTCGAAAGGTCGAGTTCGGTCAGCGCATAACAGCCGTAGAACATACCGCTCATATCGAGCGAGTTTGCGGTATTGAAGTGCGTGACATCAAGCTCAGGAAGTTCGATGCAGTTGAACATACCGCCGAAATACTGGACATTCGACGTGTCAAAGCTGCTGATATCGAGGTCAACGAGTTCTTCGCAGGCAAAGAACATATGGCTCATGTCCGTAACCTTTTTGGTATTGAAGGTGGAAAGATCCAGCTCGGTAACCACGCTGCATCCGTCAAACATCGACATCATCGTACGGACGTTTGCGGTGTTGAAAAACGACGTGTCGATCTCTTTAAGATCCCAGCAGTCGTAGAACATGGCCTGCATAGTGGTCGAATGATCGGTGTAGAAGCAATCGTTGAAATCGATCTCGGTCAGGTTCCAGAAATCCTTGAACAGTCTCTTGCAGGTGCTTGCCGTAACGCCGCCTTCGCCTGCGATCACGATCTGCGTACTTTTCTTGATCCACGCCATAACCGAGCCGTCGCCGTCTTTGGATACGTCCCATGCATCGTCCGGCATATCGGAAAGGGTGTCGAGGAAGATCACTTTCGTTACATCTTTGCGGCTGAGCTTACCGCCGAATGCCGGATCTTCGGCTTCGTCTTCCTCCGAGAAATCCGCGAGGAAATTCTGCGGATAAGCGCGCATCGGCACTTCTTCTTCGCTTTCTTCTTCAACGGAGCCTTCGCCGCCCGGTGCGGTATCACCGGCAGCGCCATCATCCGGAAGAAAATCCGAAATATTCGGCATAGCGCAGGCGGTCATAAGGCACATGCAGAGCAAAACCGCCAGCAGGATTTTTATCGTTTTCATTGTATCAGTTCCTTTCGGTTGGATAGTAAAAAGTATAGCACGATTTTTGCCCGAATACAAGAAAAA
>JBGUUS010000108.1:0-9385 GCA_045133675.1 Oscillospiraceae bacterium
AAATCGTGGGTATGCGGATTGTGGCAGCCCGGGCAGTGATGCGGACAGCCCTGTGTAAAAACGGTCATGCGGATGCCTTTTCCGTCAACGATCGAATCGCCGACGATGCCGCTTAACCGAAGTGTCATATTCTCCATAAATAACTCCTTTGAAAATACGGAAAAAGCCAATCGGCTTCGATTGGCTTTTTCCAAGTGATCAACACTTTGTGAGTCAAATATCAAACGGTGTGTTTAACGCGGTCCTTTTCCTCAGCGCGTTTGCCGTTGTTGAAGCGGTCAAGCGTGCCGACGAGGTAACCGGTGATGCGGCGGATGCGCTCAAAACCTACGCCTTCGCCTACTGTTTTCGGGGTGTTCTTTACTTCCTGATTCGTCATGATAAAAGGACTCCTTTCGTTTATTCACATCCGCAGAAGTGCGGCATGTTCGGATACATTTTGCGGAGCTCGCGCAGTTTTTCAACGCTTACGCCCTCGCCTTCACGTCTGCCGCAGCGCGGGCAAACGTCGTTGATAACGCCGGTATAACCGCAGACCGGGTCGCGGTCAACCGGATGGTTAACCGAGCCGTAGCCGATGCCGATCTCTTTCATATAGCGAACGACCTGCTCGAATGCTTCGAGGTTGTTGATCGGGTCGCCGTCGAGCTCGATATAGCTGATGTGGCCGCCGTTGGTGAGCGCGTGATACGGTGCTTCCTTGCGGAGTTTTTCAAACGCGCTGGTGTTATAGTATACCGGAACGTGGAACGAGTTGGTGTAGTAATCGCGGTCGGTTACACCCGGGATCTCGCCATAGCGTTTGCGATCAATACGAACGAAACGTCCGGAAAGACCCTCTGCCGGGGTAGCGATAACGGAGAAGTTGAGATGGGTCTCAGCCGCTTTTTTGTCCATGAACTCGCGCATACGGCCGATGATCTTAAGGCCGAGTGCCTGCGATTCTTCGGACTCGCCGTGGTGTTTGCCGGTGAGCGCAACGAGCGTTTCGGCAAGGCCGATGAAGCCGACGGTCAGCGTGCCGTGTTTGAGGATCTCGCCAACGGTGTCGTCGATGCCGAGCTTATCGGAATCGATCCAGATGCCCTGGCCCATCAGGAACGGATAGTTGCGGACGCGTTTCTGGCTCTGGATGCGCATACGGTGCAGCAGCTGCTCGGAAACGATCTCCAGTTTTTCGTCGAGGGATTTGAAGAAGACGTCGAGATCGCCTTTTGCCTCAATACCCAGACGCGGGAGGTTGATGGAGGTAAAGCTCAGGTTGCCGCGGCCGCAGGTGGTCTCACGGGAGGAGTCGTATGCGTTTGCAATAACGCGGGTACGGCAGCCCATGTATGCAACTTCCGTGTTATAGTCGCCTTCAACGTAGTACTGTTTGTTGTACGGTGCGTCGAGGAACGAGAAGTTCGGGAAGAGGCGTTTTGCGGAGGTGCGGATCGCGAGCTTGAACAGGTCATAGTTCGGATCTTCCGGATTGTAGTTGATGCCCTCTTTAACCTTGAAGATATGGATCGGGAAAATCGGGGTTTCGCCGTTGCCGAGACCTTTTTCGGTTGCAAGAAGCAGGTTTTTGACGACCATGCGGCCTTCCGGAGAAACGTCGGTACCGTAGTTCAGCGAGCTGAACGGAATCTGTGCGCCTGCACGGGAGTGCATCGTATTGAGGTTGTGGACGAGAGCCTCCATTGCCTGGAAGGTAGCGCCGTCAACTTCGCGAAGTGCCTCTTTTACCGTGAAAGCAAGTGCGCGTTTTGCGAGCGCTTCGTCGCCGCAGAGCGCGGTAACAGCCGGAAGGATTGCTTCGCCGTAGCCGTTATCGTTTGCGATGATCGGTTTGAGCGTCTGCTCATCCATGATCGCGCGGACTTTTGCCTCAGCGTCTTCAACGCCGCAGATCAGCTCGAGCGCTTTTGCGAGGTTTGCGCGGTACATTTTGACGTAGGTTTTTGCAACGCCCGGTGCCATGCCGTAGTCAAAGTTCGGGATACTCTGGCCGCCGTGCTGGTCGTTCTGGTTCGACTGGATCGCGATGCACGCAAGAGCCGCATAGCTGCGGATATCCTTCGGCTCACGCAGATAGCCGTGACCGGTGCAGAAGCCGTCTTTGAACAGTTTTACGATATCGATCTGGCAGCAGGTGGTAGTCAGGGTGTAGAAGTCCATATCGTGGATATGGATATCGCCGTTTGCGTGTGCCTGTGCGTGAACCGGATCGAGGACATAGAGCTCGTAAAAGCGTTTGGAACCCTCGGAACCGTAGCGCAGCATCGTGCCCATTGCGGTGTCGCCGTCGATATTTGCGTTTTCACGTTTGATATCGACCTCGCTTGCGGATTTGAAGGTCAGATCTTCGTAAACCTTCATCAGCTTCGTGTTCATATCGCGCGCACGGGTACGCTCAGCGCGGTACAGAATATAGCGTTTTGCGGTCTGGGAGTGGCCGGTCTCAATCAGGATCTTCTCAACAGCGTCCTGAACCTGTTCAACGGTCGGTTCGGTCGTGCCGAGCGTATGCTCGATATAATCGCATACACGGTACGAAAGCATTAAAGCTTCGTCATAGTTGCTGCCGCCTGCGGCCTGAGCGGCCTGAAAGATCGCATTGGCAATCTTTTCGTGATTGAACGGAACGGAGCGTCCGTCACGCTTTTTGATTGTCTTAATCATATCCTCGAATTTCCTTCCTCTATCTTTGACCACAAGATATTGTGGTTTTTACGTCGCTGCAAATCATTATATTGAATAAAAGCCGGTTTGTCAATAGGATTTTGCCTAAAACCTGATATTTCCGGAAAAAGCGCAGTTTGCACGAAAAAAGCCGCCTCGCTTTGTGCAGGCAAGACAGCTTTTATTCCAAAATTTGGGATTGCGTTATTCCGCAACAAAAATCGTGATCGAATGGATCGCCGCACGGTCGACCTGCTGGTCAAGCGGATGGTCGAGCTCGATGATCGTGCCGCTCTCATAATCCGGGTTCGAGACGGTGCGGACATATACGGTGAGACCGACGCTCTCGAGATATTCTTTATAGAACTCCGCGGAGATCGGCGCGCCGCTTTCATCGGCAAACGGCGGAAGATCGATATAGCGGATACCTTTGCTGACTGTAAGGCGGATGGTCGTTCCTTCCGGAACCTCTTCCTTGCTGTCGATATCCTGATCGATGACAACGCCGATATCGGTCGAATCATCGAAGATCTCGATCTTTTCAAACACAAGATATGGGCTGTACGTCGTGTCGTTTACCACATCCTGATAGAACTGACCGGTATAATCACCGACGGTGATCAGCGGAACATTGCTGCTCTCTTCTTCCGAAACCGGCTCGGAGGACTGCGGGAAGCTCTCTTCTTCCCTGCTGCTTTCGTCAAAGAAAGACTCTTCCTCAGAAGAAATCATGGAGGATTCCTCGCCGATCACAGAGGATTCCGGCTTGTTGCCGCCCAGGATCAGGTTCCACGTAAAGATGAACAGCAAAAGCATTAGCGGAAGCGAAACGAGCAGAACGATCAGCCAGACCGGTACTTTTTTCAGCGCCTTTTTGAGATCGAATTTTGCCGGAGGAGCCGCCGGTTTTCTGCGGATCGGCGGTGCTTCTTCTTCCTCTTCCTCGTCAATAAGGATCGCGCCGGTGCGGTGCATTGCGGCAAAGAGGTCGCGGACCTTGCGGATACGTCTTGCACAGTTCGGCTCAAGGCCCTGTGCAAGTGCTGCGGCAACGGCCTTCGGCACGGTCGGATTGAGCGCGGAGGCATCGGCAACCTTTACGCTGTCGCCGGTGCGCAAGTCGGCGCGCAGAACGGCGCGGCCGGTGAGCGCGCGGTATAAAACGGCACTCAGCGCATAGACATCGGTCCATTCGCCGTGGCCGGTGCATTTTTCATACTGTTCCGGTGCGGCATATCCGGAGAAAAGCTCCGGTTTTACCTCGGAATTGATCGCGCGGACAGCCGGCGTACAGATGCCTTTTAAACGGAGCGAACCGTCGCGTGTGACGAGGATCGTATCCGGGCTGATGCCGCGGTGGATGATGCCGTTGGCGTTCAGCGTTGCAACCGTGTCGAACAGCGGTTTGAACAGCTCCTCCGCCTTTTCCCATTTGAGGTTTGCCGGCATCTCGTTGAAAAACGATGCAAGCGTGATGCAGGAAACGTCCTCATAAACGGTATAGATCGTGGCATTATCGGTGAAGATATCGAGCGCACGGAGCATGCAGGTTTTCTCGCCGCTCAGCGCGATCAGACCGCGCGAAAGCTCGACAAAATCCGTCATGAGCGCTTTATATTGAATTTCAAGACCGGTATTGACGGTGATGGTCTTGCCGTTACCCTCGCGGTGTGCGAGATTTCCCGGGAAAAACTCGCGCAGGCGCACACGGCGCTGAACGAGCTCATCGTATGCAAGATAGCTTACGCCTTCGCCGTTGCGGTCAAGCGCCGCGCCGACAAGATAGCGGTTTGCGATCACGGTACCCGGCATCAGCAGGGTTTCGTGAATCAGCGAAGGATCGCTGTTGCTCTTGCCGCAGTACGGACAAACCTCGGCGCCGTCCATCGGTTTCATGCAATGAAAGCAGCGTTTATCCATCTTTCAAAGCCTCCAGACATAGGTGTTCTTATTTTATGGTATCAGTTCACGCCGTTTTTGTCAACGGCATTTATGTTACGAGCGTTTTAACAGGTGATTTTCGGCACAGACCGGCACGCTCAGGCGCTTGCAGCCGAATTCATCGAAGCGGATCGTTGCAAAATCGCCGGAAACGAACAAAACAAAGCCTTTGCCGAATGCGCGGTGCGTCACGTAATCGCCGGCGGCAAGCTGCAGGTCGGCGCTTTTCAGGAAAGACGGCGCTTTTTTTGCCGCTGTATCGCGCATGAACTGCGTGATAAACGGGCTTAACGCGACATCTTCGCCGTTTAACCGGTCGCTTTCAAACAGGACGAGTTTCGTTTTTGCGCGCGTTGCCGCAACGTAGAAAAGGCGCACCTCGTTTTCGTATTCGGTCAGATCGCCTTCCGCCTTCTGCTCCTTTGCGTCACAGCTCGGCAGGATATCATCGAACAGATCGACGAGGAAAACGGTGTCAAACTCCATGCCTTTACTCGAATGGATCGTCGAAAAAAGGACGGATGCATCCGGATCGGACGCGGTTTTCATCGCCTCCGCCAAAAACGCAAGGCGGCCGTTTAACTCGATCGGGCGGCGAAGGTCGGCGGCGATGCATTCAAGTGCCGAGAGCTTCTGAAACGCGCTGATACGCGAAAAACCGTGCAGCTTCCGCTCGATAAAGCGGTCGTAGCCGAGATCCTTGCGGATCGCCGCAATGGCATCCGCAGGGCGCATCATCAACAGGCGGTTTAGCGTATCTTTACTCCTTAACAGCATCGCGCGGCGGTAATCCTGCAAGGAGGAAAACGACGCCATGCAGTCTAAGATCGTCGGGTATTTTTCAAGGTTTGCTTTGGCATAGTCGAACATCAGCTTTGAACAGCCGAGTTTATAGTAGATCCGTGCAAACGCCTCGATATCGCACGGGTCGGCGGCAAGGCGGAAATATGCGCGGACATCCTCAACGACCATGGAGTTAAAAAACGAGAGCTCGCGCTCGCGGCAGGAAAACGGAATACCCTCGCGCAAAAACAGATCGACGAGCGCAACCGCCGACTCGTTGTTTTTATAGAGGATCGCGGTCTTCCCTTTTTCGGGATCGAGCATACGCAGGATCCGGGTTCCCTGTTCGCGGTAATCGGAAAGGCGCACACGCTCGACCGAGCCGGTATTTTCGTTTTCGCACGTCATGTGCTTTTCGTAACGGGCGCGGTTTTGCGAAATGAAGCGGTCGGCTTTTTCGACGATATCGCGGTTGGAGCGATAGTTTGTCTCCATTTTGAGCACGACGGCACCCGGATACGTCTTTTCAAAGACGAGCAGTTCGTCCGGGCTTGCGCCGCGGAACGAATAAATGCTCTGGTCCTCGTCACCGACCATGAAGAGCTCGGTGTTTCCTTTTACAAGCAGCTCGAGGATGCGGTGCTGCAGCGCGGAGGTATCCTGTGCCTCATCAACACAGATCACGTCATAGCTTTGGCAAAAATGCGAAAGGATATCCGGACAGCGGCGAAAAACATCGTGGCACAGCACGAGCATATCATCGAAATCCATCAGCCGGTTTTCGCGGCAGGCGGACGTATACGCTTTGCAGATCTCCGCAAAATTCTCGATGCCGGTTTCCGCCTTTTCGGGCGGTGTCATCCGGTTTTTGACCTTGCCGATGTGCTGTTCGAGCTCTTCGAGCACGTCGTCGGTGGCGTATTCGCCGGTGACGCGGCGCATACAGTCGCGCAGGAGCTTGTATTTGATACCCGCCTGCTCCCCGGCAAGAAGTGTCGGCAGTGTGCGGCGGTATACCTTCGCATAATACCGCAAAACGGAATAGCAAAAGCTGTGGATCGTCGAAAAGCGCACCGGCGGCAGATCCGGGAAAAGCGCTTCAAAGCGCCGTTTCATATCGGATGCCGTTTCGCGGCTGAACGTGAGCGTCAGGATGCGGTTTGGGTCGATCCCGCGTTCGGCAATACAGTGCGCAACACGCGCGGTGAGCACGGTCGTTTTGCCCGAACCGGGTACGGCGAGCAGAAGCGTGTGTCCCGCTTCGCTTAAAACCGCCTGTTTCTGCTGTTCGTTCAGACGGATCCCGCGTTCGCGCTCAAGTGCTTCGAGGATGCGGCTCATTTCTTTCTTCTGACAACCGACTGCGGATGATATGCGCGGTCGCTTTCGATCGAGAGCGCCATCTCCGGATGTGCGGCAGCTTCGATCGGTTCGCCGGCAGCATTCTGCATACCGGAAACAATGATTTTAACCGGTTCTTTGCCCGGTTCCAGGATCTCAACCTCGTCACCCACGCTGAATTTGTTCTTCTGCGTGAGGTTTAAACGGCCGTTTTCAAAATCGCCGGTGAGTGCGACAATATCGTACTCGCGGATATAGCCGCCGTTTTCGTAGTACTGATTCGGGGTATCGAAATAAAAGCCGGTGCTGTACTGGCGGTGGCTGACTTTTTCGACTTCTTCGCGAAGCCACGGGCGCAGAACAAAGTGATCCGGATCGCGCTTATAGTCGTCAACGGCGATGCGGTATGCGTTCGTGACAACGGCAACGTAATAAGACGATTTGGCGCGTCCTTCGATTTTCAGGCTTGTTACGCCGATTTTTGCAAGGCGGTCGACGTAATCGAGCATGCAGAGGTCTTTTGCATTTAAGATATAGCTGCCTTTTTCGTCCTCAAACACCGGGAAGAACTGACCCGGACGTTTTTCCTCCATCAGGTGATAACCCCAGCGGCACGGCTGTGCACACTCGCCGCGGTTTGCATCGCGGCCGGTGAGATAGTTCGAAATAACGCAGCGGCCCGAGAAGGACATACACATTGCGCCGTGAACAAACACCTCGATCTCAAGGTCCGGGTTCGTGCGGCGGCGGATCTCGGCGATCTCCTCCAGAGAAAGCTCACGCGCCAAAACAACGCGCTTTGCGCCGAGCTCATACATCATGTTGGCGGTCTCATAGTTGACGATGCCGTTTTGCGTGGAGATATGGATCTCAAGGCCCGGTGCCTCGCGTTTTACGACGGCAAGTGTACCGAGGTCGGAAACGATGACCGCATCGACACCCGCCTTCTGCACCGTTTTGAGATATGCCGGAAGCATATCGATCTCGTGGTTGCGCGGCAGGACATTGACCGTAAGATATACCTTGATGCCCTTTTCGTGGCAGAGTTTTACTGCCTCGCAGAGCTGTTCTTCATCGAAGTTCGTCTGCGTTGCACGCATACCGAACTGTTTGCCGGCGAGATAGACGGCATCGGCGCCGTAATGCACCGCGGCGCGCAGGCGTTCAAAATCGCCCGCAGGAGCAAGCACTTCAAGCTGTGCTGTTTTCATAATCGTTCCTCCGTTTATACGAAACGCAGCACATCACCGAAAAAGTGATGTGCTGGCGCGTTTGCTGTTCGTTTAAATGGGATCAGACGAGGCCCGCCTTGCGGAGGTTTGCCTGATGATCCTCATAATTGGTTGCGTAATAGAATTTGCCGGTTTTGAGGTTGCTGCAGAAGAAGTAGTAATCCGTATCGGCCGGATACAGTACCGCTTTGATCGCCGTCATACCCGGGTTGCAGATTGCTCCCGGAGGCAGACCGCCGCTCTTGTACGTATCGTATGCATCAAGGATATCCTCGTTGACGTTATCGCCCATCTGCTCTTTAAGCTCGCGTGCATAACCGCGGGTCGGGTCGGCCTGCAGTAGCGGATACGTGCCCGGGTTGTTCAGACGGTTGTGGTAAACGGATGCAACTCTCTCGCTCTCGCCCGATTTGCCAGCCTCGCGCTGTACGATGGAAGCCAGACGGATCAGGTCCTCCTGTGTAAAGCCGAGTTCGTTCATACGCTCGAGATATTTCGGTGTCATCTTCTTCTCGTAGTTTTTGAGAAGCTTCTTGACGACCTCTACCGGGTTATCGTCTTTGAAGAAGAAGTACGTATCCGGGAAAAGGAAGCCCTCAAGCTTGTGGTATTTCATCGGATCGTCCGAGAGATCTTCAAGGAAGGCGAAGTCGTATTCAACGTTGTTGACCGCATCGATGAACGCATCCGCGGTGCATACGCCGTTTGCCTCAAGGCGCTGTGCCATCTGATAAACGGTAAAGCCTTCAGGGAACGTGACCTTGACCTCCTCACGCAGTGTGCCGTATTTAAACAGCTCTTCGAGGATCTCGTTATACGACCATTTCGAGTTCAGCGCGTAGGTACCGTAGTAGAACGAGCCGCTCGGCTTGGTGACCTTATAGAAAACACGGAACAACAGGCCGGAATTGATAACGCCTTTTTCTTCGAGAATTTCGGCAACCTCGGTGAGGCCGGCAGCCTGCGGGATCTCAACGGTGATCGCGCGGTCCGGTTTGCCAAATCCGAACGCATCCTGCGAAACGAAGATGATGAGCATCGACAAAAGCGCGGAAATACCGACGATGATCAGGCCGCCCATAATTTTGAGAAAGCCCTCTCTGCGGCGTTTTCTGCGGATCTCCTCAGCACTCTCATCGTTGAGTGTGTATTCCGGGATTTTATCGAGCTTGTTGCCGAGATCGAGTTTGAATTCTTTTACACGGCGGTCGGCGATGCCGTCTTCTTCAGCCGGCTCTTCGCTTTCTGTCGCAATCTCAGCCGCAAAGTCATCGATTTTCACCGGATCTTCGGCCGGTTTTGCCAGGTCTTCTTCCGAAAAATCATCGAAAACATCGGTGATTTCGGATTCCGGCAGGCGTTTTTCTTCATCAGCCATGTTCTTAGTCCTCCTGTTTCTTTATGGTAAGAATGTATTTCGG
>JBGUUS010000109.1:0-8073 GCA_045133675.1 Oscillospiraceae bacterium
AAACTATATTCCCGAAAATCAGTACCGCGCGATCAAACCGGCTGTGGATTATATCGAAGAGCATTTCCGCGGCGAGAAGATCGATGCTGAGAATCTTGCCGCTATGTGCGGCATCAGTTATTCGTATTTAAAGCAGCTTTTTATCAGACGATACGGCGTTCCACCTTTAAAATACGCGCTGCAAATGAAGATAAACTTTGCCTGTGACCTGTTGTTGTCCGGGCTTTATACCGTTGCACAGACAGCCGAGCGGTGCGGATACAGCGATCCTGCTTTTTTCAGCCGACAGTTTAAAACGTATATCGGCATCTCTCCGTCCGAATTTATCGATAAATATAAATCCTCAAAATAGATCCGCAGAAACGAACACACCCTGAAAATCCGGTTTTCAGGGTGTGTTTTCCTTTTGTATTACTTGAATTCTACAACAGTAACGCCGGTCTCGCCTTCACCATATACACCAAGGCGGAAGGTCTTGACGTGTTTGCTCTGTTTTAAGTACTTGTGTACTGCCGCACGGAGCGCACCGGTGCCTTTGCCGTGAATGATGGTGACCTGGCTGACATTTGAAAGCAGGCTCTTGTTGATGAACATATCCACTTCCATGATTGCCTCTTCCACCGTCTGACCGCGCAGGTCGAGTTCCAGCATACCGCGGGCAGTGACATTGCCTTTGGTCGAAGAGATCGTACGGGTGGTTTTTCCGGTCGGCTGCTGATTTTTTGCCTTTTTGGCATCGAGCAGACGCAGGTTTGAAAGTGCCACACGCGATTTGATCAAGCCGGTCTGTACAAGAACTTCGCCGGATTTGCCCGGTTCCTGCAAAACAACGCCCTGCTTATCGATATCAACGATGAGAACGTTATCGCCTTTTTTCAGCGGGCGCGGCAGAACGTAATCTTCGTTCGTGCGCTGTACAACCGGATTGGCTTTATCATGAAGCTTATCGAGCTTTCCGCGCATCTGCGAGCGCGCTTCGCCCACTTTGCGTGTGAACTCCTCGTGCTCTTTCTGTTTGCGCAGTTTATCAAGTTCGTCCATCAGCAGATTGGCATCAAGCTGAACGGATTCGACGATGCGGCGCGCTTCCTGACGCGCTTTATCGATGATTCTCTCTTTTTCATCGATTGCTTTCTGATTGGCGTTGCGAAGATTCTCTTTTTCCTCTTCCAGTTCGCGTGTGCGCTTATTGAGCAGAGCGGTTTTCTCCTCAAAGTCCTGGCGCGATGCTTCCAATCCGTCGATAACATCTTCGAAACTCTGTTTATCGTCAGCAACATAAGAAGCGGCGCGCGAAAGAACGTCCTCCGGAATGCCGATACGGCGCGAGATCTCAAATGCATTGGATCTGCCCGGTGTACCGATCAGCAGACGGTACGTCGGCTGCAGTGTTTTGACATCGAACTCACAGGAGGCGTTCATAACGCCCGGGGTCTGCAAAGCGTATACTTTGAGCTCTGCGTAGTGCGTGGTTGCGGCAACAACAGCACCTTTTTCACGGAACTGTTCGAGAATTGCCATAGCAAGTGCCGCACCTTCAACCGGATCCGTACCGGAACCGAGCTCGTCGACGAGGATCAGGCTTTCGGAATCGGCAGTTTCCAGGATGGATGCAATATTCGTCATATGTGCGGAGAACGTCGAAAGGTTTTGTGCAATGCTCTGCTCGTCACCGATGTCGACGAGCACTTTTTTAAAGATCGAAATGCTGCTGTTGTCCGAAACCGGGATCAGCAGGCCGCACATCGTCATCAGCGTAAGCAAACCGATCGTTTTGAGCGTAACGGTTTTACCGCCCGTATTCGGACCGGTTACAACGAGCGAGGTATACTCTTCGCCGAGCGCGAGGCTGATCGGAACGACCTTTTCCTTTGCAATCAGCGGATGGCGCGCTTTGTTCAGACGGATGTGGCCGTCATTTGTGATACGCGGCATAATCGCATTCATGCGCTCGGCAAGGCGCGCCTTTGCAAAATAGATGTTGAGCACGATCAACGTCTCGAAGTCCGAAGAGATGAGACCTGCCTGCGCGCCGCATTCAGCGGAAAGCTCCTGCAGAATACGTTCAATTTCCGCTTTCTCCTGCGATTTGAGAACACGGATATCGTTATTTGCTTCCACAACAGCCATCGGCTCGATAAAGAGCGTTGCACCGGAAGAAGACGTATCGTGCACAAGACCGCTGACCGCGCCTTTAAATTCCGCTTTGACCGGAACGACGTAGCGACCGTCACGCATTGTGATGATATTCTCCTGCAGCGCTTTCTGATATGTGCTCGAACGGATCATCTTGTCGAGCGTTTCGCGAATTCGGCTGCCGATATTGCGGATTTTGCGGCGGATATTGGCAAGTTCCGGACTTGCGTGATCAGCGATCTCTTCTTCGGAAATAAAGACGTCGCCGATGCGTTTTTCGATCGTGCGATTTGCTGTGAGCATGCCGAAAACCGGTTTTAAGCTGTTTTGCATATTCTCGCACTGACCGTACCAATCAAGCAACAGACGGGTCTGGCGCAAAATCGATGCAATATTCAAAAGAGCGTGCGGCGTGAGCACGCCGCCGATCTGTGCAAGCTTTAAGTGCTCGGTCGGATCGTCCATTTTGCCGAACGAAGGCGAGCCGAAATGCGCCGAAAGCATAAACGCGTCGTTTGCCTTCGTCGTTTCATCAAGCACGATCGTATAATTGTCGTTGGGTCTGAGCTGCAAAACGCGGTTTTTTGCCGCTTCACAGCAAGTAAGATCCGCGAGCTGTTCCAGGATTTTGTCGAGCTCAAGGATTTTCAAATATTTTTCAGAAATCATATACTTCCTCTGTCAAACATGGACTCAAAGATATGTAGCGATTTAAAATTGGTATCAATATGATACGAAACGTAGGTTTGCACTGTGTCATAGAGCAGAGTTGCAGCTTTTGATGCAAGCTTAAAGGAGAAAACCTTTTTCGCATCCGAGAATACGATATGACGCATTGCGGAAAGAACGGAAAGCGGAAGTGCAATCGCAAGCGTATCTTCCCGGTTCAGCGAGCTTTTCGGAAAACATTCGCTGCAGCACAGCAAGCCGTCTGCCGGAATAAAATACATCGGCTCCGCTTCATAAGCGGCGCACTCCTCACACGCAACGAGATTTGGCATGAAACCGGAAAGTGACAGCACACGCAGCTCAAAGATCGGTCTGAGATGTCCGATCGTATAACGCTCGGTTTCCAGCAGATGCATCGTATTGAGAAGCATTCGCAGAATCTCGTCGCTTGTTTCGACCGTTGGTGAAACCGCCGCACAGAGCTCAGCAAAATACGACGCCAGCGCCACTTTTACAACGTCAAGCCGCAAATCGTAAAACGGGCGGATGATCTCGGCGGAATCCGCGATATAATACGAGGCTTTACCTTTATACAGTTCAAACGAACTGTAACACAGCACTTGCGTTGCGGCAGTCAGCGGATTTTTCGGTGATTTACTGCGGCGGGCACAGACTTCAATCAAACCCATATCCTGCGATAATACCGTGAGGATTCGGTCGTTTTCACCGATATCGCGCTGTTTTAAAATCATTCCCGCAGTTTTCGCCTGCACCGTTTCTCACCTCCGCCTGTTGTACGTATGCCAGATAGTCGGCAACGGATCCGCTTTTCATAAAGCGTTCCCAAAGCGTTTCGTTCATAAAAAGTCCCTCCGATGAAAACAGCGTTGCATTTAATCTGCGCATCGGAGGAACGGATATGTGTGGAAAGTATTGTGTTACGATTCGTCCGAAAGGCCGAAATTGCGGATAGCGCTCTCCTGATTACGCCATCCTTCACGTACTTTGACCCAGCACTGCAGGTTTACGTGTACGTCGAGGAACGATTCGAGATCGGCACGTGCCGCAGAAGCGATGCGTTTTAATGCCTGTCCGCCTTTGCCGATGATCATGCCTTTATGGCTTGCACGCTCGCAATAGATCGTCGCTTCGATATCAAGAATATTCTGATCTTCGCGCTCACGCATTTTCTCAATAATGACAGCTGTACCGTGCGGGATCTCCTGCTGGAGATTGAGCAGCAGCTTTTCGCGAATAATTTCCGCGGCAATGACACGCTCCGGCTGATCCGTGAGTGTATCATCCGGGAAATAATGTTCGCCTTCGTCCGCGAGTTTATCAAGCTCTTCAAGAAGGCTGTCCATACCCTTTTCTTCCGTAACGCTCATCGGGATAACCGCATCAAAATCGTGCAGTGCGGTGAGCTCAATGATGCGCTCAGCAATAACGGACTTATCGGAGAACAGATCCGTTTTGTTGATGACAAGCACACTCGGGATACGGGCCGCTTTGATGTTCTCGATCAGCTGCATCTCCGGTTCGGTCAGACGGCCGGCCGGTTCTACGACGAACATAACGATATCGACGTCCTTGATAGACGTCGTAACAACACGGCGCATGCTGTCCGAGAGTTTTGTTTTCGCCTTATGGAAACCCGGGGTATCCAGGAATACGAACTGCGAATAGTCCTTCGTCAAAACACCCATAATGCGCGTACGGGTGGTCTGCGGTTTACTGGTAACGATGGCGATTTTCTCGCCGAGAAGCTGATTCAAAATTGAGGATTTTCCGACATTCGGTTTGCCGACAATGGCAACGAATGCGGCTTTGGAAACTGGATGATTCAAATTTTTACTCCTTTTTGTCCGAACAGTTTCTTGACGTTGTCGGACACAATAACACAAACCAAAATGCTGAAATAACAAGTGCGATCAGGATACCGCACCAAAGCGGCGACGTAAAAATTGCCGTTACCGCTGTCATAAAACGCGGCGGCTGCAAAAAGATAATCAAACCGCACGCCGCACTTGCAATAGCCATCAGCAAGACACCGCCTGCAGCTGCGTCTTTGGCAAGACCGAGCAGCGGATGATGTTCTTTGCCGATGCGGTCACACAGCGCTTCTGCAGCCGTATTTACGGCTTCCAGCGCACATACTGCGCCAAAGCAAAGAACGATCAAGGCCAATTCGAGTGCTGTCGGCTGAAAAAAGCAGCACCAGTACAGCACAAGAACAATGGACGACAGATGAAAACGCATATTGCGTTCACTGCAGATGCACTTGCCGATTCCTTTAAATGCATAGGAAAATCCGCGGATAAACCGCGCGATTGCATGAAACATAATCAGATGAAGCTTCCGCTGCGGGAAAGGCCGATCTGTACTAAAACAGCTTCTTCCTTTTCACGCATCTGTCTTGCGGCAAGACCGCCTTCTTCATGATCATAACCAAGGAGATGGAACATAGAATGTACGGTAAGGAAACCGATTTCGCGCTGAATCGTATGTCCATAGGAAGAAGCCTGTTCAAATGCTTTTTCAGCGGAAATTACGATATCACCAAGGATGAATGCACCGGTTGCCTCGTTGCGGTCCCATTCGCCGTCTTCGCCCATCGGGAACGAGAGAACGTCGGTCGGTACATTTTTGCCGCGATACTGTTCGTTAAGCGATGCAATCTCCTCGTTCGAGATAAAAGAAACACTTACCTCAGCACTGCCCTCAAATCCTTCGGAAATGAGCACTGCATGACAGCAGCGGCGAATTAAGAGGCGGATACCGGATGGAATTTTAACATCCTTCTGTCTGTTGCTGATGAGTACCTTTAACTTGTCCACAATCATTTCTCTCCCTTTTTTTCGAATTTTGCATATGCCTTGATAATTTCCTGTACAATGCGATTGCGCACGACGTCGCGATCGCTGAAACGGATGGTTTCGATATCCTCTACACCTTCAAGAACGCGCATCGCATCGATCAGACCGGATTTTTTCGGATCTGCCAGGTCGATCTGCGTGATGTCGCCTGTGATAACGGCTTTGGAGTTCGAACCCAAACGTGTTAAGAACATTTTCATCTGCTCGCGGGTTGTATTCTGTGCTTCGTCCAGAATGATGAACGAATCATCAAGCGTACGACCGCGCATATATCCAAGCGGCGCTACCTCAATAATACCGCGCTCCTGCTGTCTTGCAAAAGATTCCGCACCGAACATATCAAAAAGCGCGTCATAGAGTGGGCGCAGATACGGATCAACCTTCATCTGAAGATCACCCGGGAGGAAGCCAAGCTTCTCGCCCGCCTCAACAGCCGGACGCGTCAGGATGATACGGCTGATCTCCTGTGCACGGAACGCGCGTACCGCCATTGCGACGGCGAGATACGTTTTGCCGGTGCCGGCAGGACCTACACCCAGTACGACGGTGTTTTTGCGGATGCTTTCGATATATTTTTTCTGACCGAGCGTTTTCGGGCGAATCGGCTTGCCGTTTGCGGTAACACATACACAGCCGTCCGAAAGCTCTTTCGAGCGCTCGATTTCATCCTCTTTTGCCAGAGAGATCAGATACCGGATTGCCTGATCGGTGATATTCTCGCCGCCTTTTGCCATTTCAAAAAGCGCTTCCAGCGTTCTGCAAGCCTGATTGATATGATCCGGTTCGCCGCTGATTTTGAGTTCGGTATCGCGGCTTAAAATCTGCACATTAAATTCTTTTTCAAGCAGACGGATATTCTCGTCATACGAACCAAATACCGACAGCAATGCGTCGGCAGAGTCGAAAGAAACCAGTTTTTCTGCCATTCAATTTCCTTTCCAAGACCTTATATTTTGGGTCAAAGAGACAGGCATACCTGTCCTATTATTTTATTATCACCTAGTATATCACTTCATCAAAGATTTTTCAAGTGGAAATTCTGTGAATTTGCCACAATATTTTATAAAGAAATTCTACATAATAATCAAAAAATACAAAATAAAAAGAGGAGAAAATCCAACGATTCTCTCCTCTTTTTGCTGTTAATCAAATTGTTCTCAAAGAACGGTTTCTTTCATCATTTCGAAACCGGCATCTTCGAAAATACGGATTGCAGCTTCATTATTGGCAACACGCATGATAACATAAGCGGTGTCTTCCGTACGGCTGATGAATGCATACATATATTCAACACTGATTTTATTGCTATCAAGAACTTCCATTGCTTCAGCAAGTCCGCCCGGGCGGTCAGCAATGCCGATTGCAACGACATCCGTAAGAGAAACCGTGAATCCGTCTTCGCGCAGGACCTCCGCAGCTTTTGCAGCGTCGCTTACAATCAGACGAAGGATACCAAACTCTTTGGTATCCGCAATAGAAAGCGCGCGGATGTTGATGGAATTCTGACGCAGAACATTGGTGATCTCGGCAAGTCTGCCGCGTTTGTTTTCAATAAAAACAGAAAGCTGTTTGATCGTCATAAGAACGCCTCCTTTATATTTCCAGTTTACTTATAAATTACTCGTTTGTCAAGTACACGTTTCGCTTTGCCTTCCGAACGTGCGATTGCTTTCGGCTCTACGATTACAACCTTTGCAGAAAGACCGAGCATCGAAAGCAGCGAGTTGTGAATCTCGCGGCTCTTTTCTTCTACAAGACGTACCGCATCGAACGGCATATCCGGTGCCATTTCAACCTGTACTTCAAGCGTATCGAGATTGTTGATACGGTCAACGACGATAAGATAGTTCGCAGTAACACCTTTGGTGTTAAGCAGTACTTCTTCGATCTGCGACGGGAATACGTTAACGCCGCGGATGATCAGCATATCGTCGCTTCTGCCGCGCGGTTTCGACATACGGATGAGCGTTCTGCCGCATTTGCACTTTTCACGCGTCAGTGTTGCGATATCACGTGTACGGTAACGGATCAGCGGAAGCGCTTCTTTGGAGATGCAGGTGAAAACGAGCTCGCCCGCTTCGCCTTCCGGAAGAACTTCTCCGGTATCCGGATCAATGATCTCCGGAATGAAGTGATCTTCGTTTACGTGCATACCGCACTGGTACTCACATTCAAACGAAACACCCGGACCCATAACTTCGGAAAGACCGTAGATATCATATGCACGGATACCGAGCTTCTCTTCAATGTTTTTCCGCATTTCTTCGGTCCAGGGTTCTGCGCCGAAAATACCGGCTTTCAGCTTGAGGTTTTCAAGCGGGATTCCCGCTTCTTCTCTGGATTCGCCGAGATACAGTGCGTAAGAAGGTGTGCAGCAAAGAATCGTCGTGCC
>JBGUUS010000110.1:0-11394 GCA_045133675.1 Oscillospiraceae bacterium
ATGCTGATTTCACGAGTTTCTGCATCTATTATAGCGTGCTGTTCAGAAGAAAACAAGTGAGCCGATCCGCTTTCCCAAACAGCTTTAAAAAACTATACACTGTGTCGATTATCGACCATTGAATTTGTGCACTTTTTCTTTGGCGTTTTTATTGAAAAAACATCTTTTCCGTTTTATAATAAGATTAAACATATATTTCTTTTTTTATGTGAAAAGAGAACAATAACACGGAGGACGCTATCATGCAAGTCAATCTTTCCAAGCTGGTTACGGAGCAGCGCAACCAGAACACCATGAATATCGACGAAGTCTCCACCGAGGAGCTCGTTCGCCTGATCAATGCAGAAGACAAAACCGTTCCGCTGGCTGTTGAAAAAGAAATTCCGAATATCGCAAAAGCAATCGATGTAATCGCTGAGCGTATTGAAAACGGCGGCCGTCTTTTCTACTGCGGCGCAGGAACCTCCGGTCGTCTCGGTGTACTGGATGCAAGCGAATGTCCTCCGACTTACGGCGTTTCTCCGGATCTTGTTATCGGTCTGATCGCCGGCGGCAAAGAAGCGCTTCTCACCGCAAAAGAAGGTGCGGAAGACGATGTAAATCTCTGCGAAGAAGATATGCGCGCTCATAATTTCAATGAAAAAGACGTTCTCTGCGGCATTGCAGCTTCCGGCCGCACGCCGTACGTTATCGGCGGTATGAAATACGCACATTCTCTCGGCGCACCGGTTATCTCGCTCACCTGCAATCCGGCTTCCGAAATGGCAGCACTTGCTGATATTGCAATTTCGCCGGTCGTTGGTCCGGAGGTTGTAACGGGCAGCACCCGTATGAAATCCGGCACCGCACAGAAACTCGTTTTGAACATTCTCTCCACGGGTACCATGATCAAACTCGGCAAAACGTTCGGAAACCTGATGGTCGACGTACAGTGCACGAACCTGAAACTCGTTGCACGTGCCTGCCGCATTGTTATGCAGGCAACCGACGCAACGGAGGAAGAAGCATCCGCAGCACTTGCGGCTTGCGGCAACCATCCGAAAACAGCAATCCTGATGCTCTTAAAAGGTATCGGCGCAGATGAAGCAAAAGCACTTCTCGCTGAAACCAAAGGAAGAATAAAGGCGGCGCTTGCAAAATGAGTATGAAATATATCATCAGTATTGATGCCGGCGGCACCAAAACAGCCGCAGCGGCATTCGACGAGAACGGCGTAAAAATCGCGGAAGAAATCGGCGACTTCGGCAGTGTTACTGCTGATTATAACAAAGGACTTGCCAATATTTTCGAAACGGTTGACCGCCTCCTTGCAAAAATGGATGGCGAATGCATTTACCTCTGTCTCGGCTGCGCCGGAATCGAAACCGGCGATTACAAAGCCAAGGCGTACGATCTCTTCCGTGCAAAATACAGCTTCCCGGTTTTCATCACAAACGACGCTATGCTCGGCTTATACGCCGCACTCAAAGGTGAAGACGGCATTCTGACCATTGCCGGTACCGGCAGCATCGGCTATCTCAAAAAAGACGGCGAACTCAAACGCTTCGGCGGTTGGGGTCACCTCATCAACGATGACGGCAGCGGCTATACCATCGCAACGAAAGCTATCCGTTTTATCGCCTATTCTTTCGACGTAAACGAAAGCGAGACGCCGCTTAAAAAGGCTGTATTCGAACAGCTCGGCATCACCGAACTCCGTTCGCTCATTCAGTTCGTATATGCATCTTCCAAAGGCGATATCGCAGCTCTCGTTCCGGTTATCGAACGCTGTGCAAATGAAGGCGATCCGCAGGCAATCAGCATTCTGCGCTGGGCCGGCGAGCGTCTTTCCCGCCTTGCGATCGGTCTTTGCAAACAGTACGGTGTAAAAGAACCGAAGATCGCCATCTCCGGCAGCGTTTTGCGCAAAATGCCGCTGGTAAAAGAAACGTTCTGTACCGCCATTAAAGAGGAAGTCGGTGAATTCACGCTTATCGACGAGAGTTTTGACCCGGCTTGCGGCGGTTATTATATCTGGCTTGAACAGAAATAAATAGAAAGAAGGGTATGTTCATGAAAATTGAACGCATTTCTTGTCCGTGCTGCGCGAAAGCCGCTGCCGCACTGTGGAACAAGTACGCTGAGGTTGAATTTCCGCACAGAAAGCTTGATGAAGAAGCTTTTGTCGCAATGTTCGTAACCGAGACCGAAGGCGTCAAAAAAATCAACCTGCTCGCCCGTGATGAAGACGGCAACCTTCTGGGCTGGGCAAACGGTGCGCTGAAAGATTCCAACGACATCGGCTATATCACCTTTGTTCTCGTTGAAAAAGACGCACGCCGCAAAGGCATCGCCCGCGCTCTGCTCAAAGAACTGGAAGCAGCACTCGCAGCAGAAAAAGAACTGTCGAAGTATCAGATCATCTTCTTCAACCCGGTTGCTCTGACCTGGATCGTTCCGGGCAGCGACGGCCACGACCATCCGAACGCTCCGGGTATCGACGTTGCAAGTGACGCATACATCTTCTTCAAAAACAACGGCTATCTCGACAACGTATTCCAGAACTCGTTCTATCTGCCGCTCGAGAACTTCCAGATCAAACCGGACGTACAGGCTCGCATCGATGCACTGCCGCAGTACGACCTCTCGATCACCTTCTACGATCCGGCGAAACACCACGGCATGGCAGAGCTGTTCGAAGATCTCGGCAGCGAAGACTGGAGAAGCATCGTTATGGGCAACATCGCTCGCGAAGACGGCGGTGATCCGGTTATCATCGCTGTACACAACGGCAAAGCTGTTGGCTTCACCGGCCCGATCCACGTTCAGGAAAGCGGCCGCGGCTATTTCGCAGGCATCGGCGTTCACAGCGAATACCGCAAATACGGTCTGGGCAAAGCGCTCTTCTCGACTCTGTGCAAATCTCTCAAAGAGATCGGCGCGGGTTATATGACACTCTTTACCGGTGAGACAAATCCGGCCCGTTACATCTATCAGTCGGCAGGTTTTAAAATCGTTAAGACCTGGTCCGATATGGATAAAATCATTAAGAAATAAGTCAAGGGGGATACTTTAAATGGACGGAAACAGAAAAGTAATTATGGCCATCGGCGGACACATCGGCGATATGGAGCTGACCGCAGGCGGTACTCTCGCAACGCTTGCACTCAAAGGTTATAAAGTTGTTATCGTTGCACTGACGGCTGGCGAACGCGGCTGCCCGGCACACATGACCGTTCCGGAATACCGCAAACAGAAAGTTGAAGAGGCTCGCATCTTTGCAGAAATGCTCGGCGGCGAAAGCGTTGTCTGGGATTATCCGGACTGCGAACTGCCGGTTAACGACGAGACCCGCTTCAAACTCTGTGATGAGATCCGTAAATACAAAGCAGACATCCTGCTGACCCACTGGAAAGGCTCCATCCACAAAGACCACATCGCAACGCACCAGCTCGTATTCGAAGCACAGCTGCTTGCAGGTCTGCCGAGCGTAGAGCGCGAATATCCGGCACAGTTTGCACAGGGCCCGTACTACTGCGAGAACTGGGAAGATCCGTACGGATTTGTTCCGCACACCTACATGGAAGTTTCGGACGAAGGCTTTGAGCTGTGGGAAAAAGCAATTTCTCACCACTGGTTCACCGTTAACTCCAAAGACTTCAAATATAAAGATTACTACACCCATCTGATGCGCGTTCGCGGCATCGAGATGCGCAAATACCGCGGCGAAGCATACATGGTTGAGCCGATGGATATGCGCGTTCAGAAAACCGAATTCTAAGCGGAGATATCCGCCTTTAACACAAAACCCGCCCCGCGGCGGGTTTTGTGTTAAAAAGAGATTGTGTGATATCACTGCTCAAATATTCAAAGGAGGTCTTTTTATGAACATCGACCGTCTCCACGAAATCCTGCAGAAAGGTCTTGCTGACGAGGCTTATCCGTGTTTTGCTGCCGCTGTCGGTGATAAAAACGGGATCGCATACCGCGAACTCGCCGGCAACCGCGCCATCTATCCGGAAAAGCTTCCGCTTACCGAAGATACGCTCTTCGACATGGCATCGCTTTCGAAAGTCATCGGCACCACGATGACCGCACTGCGTATGATTGAAGAAGGCAAACTCGCACTGCACGATACCCTTTCGCAGTATTTCGATAACTGCTACGACAAAGGCGAAACCACCGTTCTCCAGCTGATGACTCACACCTCCGGCATCCCGTCCCATATCAAAATGTGGGAAATCGAAGGTGCAAAACCGGAAGAAGCCATCGACATCATTCTGCGCACACCGTTCGATTATAAACCGGGCACCGAAACCGTATACAGCTGCATGGGTTTCATTCTGCTTGCAAAAATCCTGGAAAAGATCGAAGGCGAACCGCTGAGCGTTCTCGCAAAACGCTATGTTTTCGATCCGCTGGGAATGGCCACCGCTACCTATTGCCCGGCTCCGGACGCTGTTTGTGCGGCAACCGAGCTTGATCCGGCAACCAACGAGTATATCTGCGGTGTCGTTCATGACGAAAACGCGCGTTTCCTCGGCGGTATCTCCGGCAATGCCGGCGTTTTCTGCTCGCTCGCCGATTCGATCAAATTTGCCGAAATGCTCGCAAACCGCGGAAAAGGCTTCCTCTCTCCGCGCCTGTTTGAGCTTGCTATCCATGATTTCACACCGGATTGTTCGGAAAGCCGCGGTCTCGGTTTCCAGCTTAAAGGCTGGAAATACTATCCGGCGGGCGATCTGATTTCCTATGGCAGCTACGGCCACACCGGCTTCACCGGCACCGCAATCTACGTGGACAACGAACTCGGCCGCTATGCTGTTCTGCTCACCAACCGTGTACACTTCGGCCGCGCCAACGGCAAGCTCATGCCGATCCGCCGTCGCTGGTTCAATGTTGCTTTCATGACGGAGGATTAATCCATGGAAAAACGCATCATCAAAAACGGCATCGACCGCCTCGAGACTATTCTTCCGGTTCTCGCCGGTAAACGCGTTGGCCTGATCACCAACCCGACCGGTATCGATAAACAGTTCCGTTCCACCATCGATCTGCTGAACGAACAGGGTGTTCTCACCTGTATGTTCTCGCCGGAACACGGCGTTCGCGGCGATCTGCAGGCGGGTGCGGAGGTTGATACATATACCGACAGTAAAACCGGGTTGACTGTATACAGTTTGTATGGTCACACGCCGCATTTTTCTGAGGAAATGCTTGCGAATTTCGATATTCTTGCCTTTGATATCCAGGATGTCGGCGCCCGTTTTTACACCTATATGTACACGCTCTCCTACGCGATGCAGGACTGCGCAAAAGCCGGAAAACCGGTTATCGTATTCGACCGCATCAACCCGGTTGGCGGTGTAAAACCGGAAGGCAGCGTTCTCGACCCGAAACACGCTTCCTTTGTCGGTCGTTTTCCGCTTGCAACGCGCTATAACCTGACCATTGGCGAATATGCAAACTACATCAACGACAGCGAAAACATCCACTGTGACCTCACCGTTGTTGCATGTGAAGGCTGGACGCGTGACTGCTTCTACGACGAAACCGATCTCGCGTGGATTTCTCCGTCGCCGAACATCCCGACGATTGATTCCTGCCTCTGTTACCTCGGTACCTGCCTTGCAGAAGGCACGAACCTCTCGGAAGGCCGCGGCACTACCAAGCCGTTTGAGCAGATCGGTGCTCCGTGGCTTGATAACGAAGCCGTTGTCAATGCGATCAATGCGCTGAATCTGCCGGGTGTCAAACTGCGCACCTGCTATTTTACACCGATGTTCTCGAAGCATGCGAACACACTCTGTAAAGGTATTCAGGTTCACATCACCGATCGCCGTACGTTCAAGCCGTTTGAGCTGGGTATCCGTCTGTACGACTACATCCGCAAAACACACAAGGAATTCGAGTTCATCATGTCCCTTTCGAAGAACCCGGTTCCGTTTATTAACCTGCTTCTCGGCACGGATGCGTTCCTCGCCGACGACTTTGACGCTGACGCTTTCCTTGCAGAACAGGAAGCAAAATGCGCCGAGTACGAAGCAAAGATCAAACCGTATTATCTCTACTAAGATAAAGGGCTCTGCATTTTACAGAGCCCTTTCGTTCATATAAAATTAACATTTCTTCTTGCCGCGATTTTGCCCTCTCAGTGGTATTATGTATGCAAAGATAAACCGGAGGTGATTTCCTTGAAAAAACGAATTGCGCTGATACTCGGCATTCTCTGTCTGTTGCTCTTCATATCGCCGCTGTTTTTTAACTTTTCAGATCCACTTGCACTTTCAAGCGAAGAAATCGCCGAATTACGGAAAGAATACCCGGAACAAAACAGTGTCAAACAGACAGTCACGTTCGATCCACCTTCTCTCGCCGAAGCGGCAGAAGAATACGGTTTATTCCACGTTGAAATTATCAGCTTCCATCATCTCGGGACGTATAAAGCGCGTGTCATCTCCGATTCCAAGAATCGCGTTGCTCCCGGAACGGAAATTCAGCTGAAGCTGAAACAAATCGGATTCCTTGCTGTCTTCGATGTCGGAACAGAAATCCTTGTTCCTGCGGCAGAAAATAAATATGGCGTTTTTGAAGCGTTTACGTTTTTATCCTATTACGTAACCGAAAGCGACCACATTCTTTCCGTTCGCACCGACCTCTATTCCGATCCCACTTACAACGGGCACACACTGCAAAACACATGGAAGGAGCTGACGCAATGAGAAAACAGATCTTTATCATTGCCGCTTTCTTCCTTATCCTTTTCCTCGCTTCTCCGCTTTTTGACTATGCCGTCGGTTCCCTGCCGCTTTCCTCGGAAGAGATCGCTGAACTGCGGGAGAAATATCCGGAAAAACCGACGTTGCACGCGCTGGCAAATTACGTTGCGCCGTCTTCTTTCAGCCGGGAAGCGAACGATGCCGACGACATACTCTATGGAAAAGTATTGCAGTCAAGCCCGACGCAACGATACACCGTTCACACCGTATACGTTCTCAACACCGCTCGTGGCACAATCAAAGCAGGTCAGAAAATCGAAGTCGTGGAGCGCTTTGGTTATGAATTTTCATACATCACAAAAGGTGACTGCTTCGTCGCACCGGTTTGGGAATGGGCTGACGACGAAAACCGCCGTCAGATGTATCCCAACAGTATGTTCTACGTCACGGATGACGGATACGTCCTCTCGGTTTTTGATGAATCCGATCAATTCGTCAATTATGATCTCAAAATTCACTCCGGTATGACCGTGCAGGCGCTTCTGCGCAAATACATCGCCAAAGACGGTGTTCCTGCCGCAGGAGCGTTTGAAACGATAGATGAAATCCGCGCCTGGCTTGCACGATATCGTTATGACCCATACGGATAATACGAAAACCCGAAGGATCAACCTTCGGGTTTTCGTATCAATGTACAGTTCTCTTTTCCGCCGCAGAGATTCGATAAACACCGTTTTACCGTTCCGCCGTTTTTATCCTTTTCAAAAAGAACGCCCACCCACTGCCGGCAATCCCTACAATAGAGTTCCGCAATCTTTCGCTCGTCCGTCATACACTCACCTCTTTCGTCCGGACATATATATGCGAAAGACGAAAAATTATGCTTGCTTCATACCCGCGGCTGTGTCATAATAGACTTATCAAACACGAACATTCGCCGCCGCGCGCGGCATATAAGAAAGGACGATTTTATGTATACGATCAAAACGATCCGTTCGGCTGCCGAGGTCGAAACCGGCAACGTTGCCGACATCAACCTCTTTGTCTGGGGCTGTGAATATCAGCCGGTCAGCAAAGCGATCCTCTGCTTTGAGCCGGGCGTTGGCTTCCGTCTGCGCATCTGGAGTGAAGAATCCAATCCGCGTGCTACCTACACCACGATCAACGATGCAGTTTGCCGCGACAGCTGCCTGGAATTCTTCGCAAACTTCAAACCGGAAATCGAACACAGCGGTTACATCAACTGCGAGTGCAACGCAAACGGCGCGCTCCACTGCTTCTACGGCGAAGGCCGCGGCGACCGCCGCCCGGTTATCTCCATGGGCGCAGAACATCCGAACGCTGTTCCGTTCAAAACCGAAACTACCTGGGGCTATGATCTGCTCATCCCGCTGAAACTGATCGAAACCGTTTACGGCAACGCAGACTATCAGACCGGCAGCGTCATCCGCGCAAACTTCTATAAATGCGGCGATGACACCGGCGCTCCGCACTACGGCGCATATGCAAAAATCGACTGGCCGCACCCGGATTTCCACCGTCCGGAATTCTTCGCTGACATGGTCATCGCGGAGTAATAACATACAAACGAAAAGGCTTTCCGCAAGGAAAGCCTTTTTTAGTTGTACAAGTTGTAAAGGTGTGGTACAATCAATCTATACTCTATCGTAAAGGAGCATTCTCGTGTCTACTACTCAAAACTGGGTCAGTGTATGGGGTAACGCCGTCAGCGTTGCCGAAAACAGACCCGAGCGTTATGCAAAAGATATTACCCTGCGCTATCCGGTGCACATTCCGTTTGACGGCACTTCCCTTCGCCTGACTTTCGACAATTACTGCGGCACCGAACCGATCACGCTGAATAAGATCACTGTCTTTTACGGCGGTGAGTTCTATCCGGTCACGGTAAACGGCTCGCCTTCCGTCACCATCGGTGCCGGAGAAAACGCCGTAACTGATCCGCTTTCGATCTGCCTGCACGCCGAAGAGCTGATCCAGGTCAGCTTTTATCTGAAAGACTTCACACTGATGCGTTCGGTCGTCTATACCTGCGGTCCGCTGTCCGAAGGATTATATGCTAACGGCGACCAGACCGAAAACGCCGACATCAATATTGTAACCTCGCGTAAAACGCATCTGTTCTATTTTTTGAGCAATATCGCAGTTTTGACCGGTGCCGAAAACCGCACTATCGTCTGCTACGGAGACAGCATCACCGCACAGGATTGGCCGGATTATCTCGCACTGCGCTGCTACAATGAAAATTACCGCAACACTGCGATCATCCGCCGTGCAACCAGCGGTTCGCGTATTTTGCGCCAGTACGACTGTCTGACGTATGAATCGTACGGTCTTTCCGGCGAAAACCGCTTCGATCACGAGGTTCCGACCGACGGCGCCGATACGGTTATCATCCAGCAGGGCATCAACGACATCATTCATCCGGTCGGCACCGAGGTAAACGTGTTCCGCCCGATGAGCGATCTGCCAACGGTTGAGGAGCTGATCGACGGCTTAAAAACATACATTGCCAAAGCGCGGCAGTTCGGTTATGCCGTATATGTCGGCACGCTGCTTCCGATGGGCGGCTGGCGCACGGATGCACCGTTCCGTCAGCAGATGCGCCACGCGTACAACGATTTCATCCGCACCACCGATCTGATCGACGGTGTGATCGATTTTGACCTCGCACTGCGCGACCCGAACAATCCGGACCATTTCCTTCCGGAGTACGATTCCGGCGATCACCTGCACCCGAGCAAAAAAGGCTATGAGCGCATGGCGGCGGAAATCCCGGCAAGTCTGCTGAAATGAGAAATATGACAAAAGAAGCTGCTCGTCTGAGCGGCTTCTTTTTCTGTGTTCTTTGTAATAAAAAAAGGACCCATCTTGCGATGGATCCTTTTTCATTGGCTGGGGTAGATGGATTCGCTTTTTCTGCGGAAAAAGCCGGTCGCGGCTCTGGGTGTGCCTATGCACACCCATTCACTACCGCTCCTATCGAATCCATTACTATCTCAACGAATAAAAAAGGACCCATCTTGCGATGGATCCTTTTTTCATTGGCTGGGGTAGATGGATTCGAACCACCGGATGGCAGATTCAGAATCTGCAGCCTTACCGCTTGGCGATACCCCAATGTCTTGACGACAAGAGTTATTATACCACGATTTCTCGAAAAGTCAAGCACTATTTTCCGTTTTTTTGCACTTTTTCGTTTCTCTTTTTCTCCTCTTGCACTCGGCTTCCCTCCTCGCTATAATAAAATCAGAAATACATACGGAGGGAATGCCATGAACCGCCCGAATATCGTCTTCATCCTGTCCGACGACCACGGCAACTGGGCCATGAACTGCGCCGGAAACGAAGAACTCATCACGCCGAACTTAAACCGCCTGTCCGAAAGCGGTATGCAGTTCGACCACTTTTTCTGCACCTCGCCGGTCTGCTCTCCTGCCCGCCTTTCGATTTTTACGGGAAAAATTCCGTCGCAGCACGGCGTGATCGACTGGCTCGCAAAAGGTCACTGCGATTTCGAACAGCTCGACAACGATCTGCACGAACACTTCACCGCGGAAACACCGCCCTGGGAATATCGCTGGCCGAAGGATCAGCTCAACGGTGACAAAGCCATCCGTTATCTCGAAGGACACCGCACATTCACCGAAGTTCTTGCTGAAAACGGTTATACTTGCGGCATCTCCGGCAAATGGCACATGGGCGATGCCGGAACACCGCAGGCAGGATTTACGTGGTGGCGCACGCTTGCTATGGGCGGCGACAACTACAAATACCCCGTCGTGTTAAAAGACGGCTCCTTCACCCTGCTCAAGGATACATACGTCACGCGCTATATCACCGAAAACGCACTCGAATTTCTGGAAGAACAAAAAGGCGCCGAAAATCCGTTCTATCTCTCCGTCCACTATACCGCGCCGCACGCACCCTGGGGTAAAGAACAGCACGAAACGGATGTTTACGAACGCTACGACGACTGCGCTTTTACCTCTGTCCCGAACGAACCGGTACATCCGTGGGGCGGTATCTACGGCAATTATGCCACAGAAGAAGACCGCCTTGCCGCAAGACGGAATAATCTGCAGGGTTATTTCGCTGCCATTACCTCGATGGACGAATGCATCGGTCAGATCCTCGATAAGCTCGACGAAATGGGCATCCGCGAAAACACACTCGTCATCTTCACCGGCGACAACGGCATGTGTATGGGTCATCACGGCGTTTTCGGCAAAGGCAACATCACCCTGCCGATGAATATGTTCGAAGAATCCGTGCAGGTTCCGTTCCTCATCTCCCATCCGGGTCATATCCCGCAGGGTAAACACGAAACCGAGATGTTCAGCCACTATGACCTGTTCCAGACCATTACCGACTATGTCGGCATCCCGTGCGATTGCGACAAAACAATGCCGGGCATGAGCTTTGCGCCGATCCTGCGCGGCGAAGACATGAACGGCAGCAGCCGCATCGTCATGACCGACGAATACGGACCGGTGCGTATGATCCGTACAAAGGAGTGGAAGTACGTCCACCGCTATCTCAAATGGGAGGACATGAACGAGCTGTACGACCTCAAAAACGACCCAACCGAGCACAACAATCTCTACGGCAAACCGGGCTATGAGGCGATCACCGAGCAGCTCAGAAGCGAGCTGTTTGCGTGGTATGAAGAACACGC
>JBGUUS010000111.1:0-27555 GCA_045133675.1 Oscillospiraceae bacterium
GAGGTTTTCAAGCGGGATTCCCGCTTCTTCTCTGGATTCGCCGAGATACAGTGCGTAAGAAGGTGTGCAGCAAAGAATCGTCGTGCCAAAATCCTGCATGATGGTAAGCTGGCGCTGTGTATTGCCGGAAGAGGCCGGGATAACCGTTGCTTTTACCTTTTCGCCGCCGCCATGGACACCAAGGCCGCCTGTGAAAAGACCGTAGCCGTATGCGATCTGCAGAATGTCACTCTTGCTGCCGCCTGCTGCGGTGATGGCACGTGCTGCGCACTCGCTCCAGGTATCCATATCATTTTCGGTATAGCCGACAACCGTCTGTTTGCCGGTCGTACCGCTGGAAGCGTGAATACGGACGACATCATCCATCGGAACAGCGAAGAGACCGTACGGATAATTATCGCGCAGATCCGTTTTATAGGTAAACGGAAGCTTGGAAAGATCATCCACGCTATGAATGTCTTCCGGCTTGATTCCGTTTTTATCAAGAAGCTGACGGTAAAACGGCACGTTTTCGTAACAACGTTTCACCATATCACAAAGGCGTTCCGACTGGATCGCCTTAATTTCCTCAAGTGAGGCGGTTTCCACCTTTTCATCCCAATAATTTGCCATGGTTAGTCCTCCTTGTATGCTCTGCCGAGAGCGAAAGCCTTCTGATTGATCGCAAGGAATTTCGGCGGGACGCAAGCGTCAATTGCTTCCTTCCATACGGATTCATCGAAAGCCATGTGATTCGAAAGTACGCCGATCAGCGCGACGTTGATTGCTTTTGCCGAGCCGGCTTCTTCCGCCAGCTTCAATGCATCAACAGCGATCAGATCAACGCCTGCAGCACGCATTTTTCCGATCAGATCGTCCGGATAAGCAGCTGCACCGGTGATGACCGGCATCGGATCGATCTGCTGAATATTGGTAAGCAGTGTTCCGTTCGGTTTGAGATACGTAAGATAACGTGCGGCTTCAAGCTGTTCAAACGAGAGGATTACATCTGCCTGGCCTTCGTCAACGATTGGAGAATCAACACGGTCGCCGTAACGGACATATGTTACAACACTGCCGCCGCGCTGGCTCATACCGTGAACTTCGGAAACCTTTACGTCATAGCCCTGCGAAACGATCGCATGGCCGAGAATGCGGCTGGCAAGCAGCGTTCCCTGTCCGCCTACACCGACGATCATAATACTCTTGGTCGGATTCATTTTGCCGCACCTCCTTCTTTGATTGCATCAAATGCGCAGAGACCTTTGCAGAGTCCGCATCCGACGCACTGTGTCTGATCGATAACAGCGGTATTTCCTTTGATACTGATGGCCGGACAGCCGATCTTCATGCAGGCTTTGCACTTGCGGCATTTCTCGCTGTCAACGTTAAACGGCGGTGCATGCTTAACGGTTTTAAGCAGAGCACACGGTCTTCTGGAGATGATAACGGACGGTTCTTCAGCCGCAAGTTCTTCTTTTACTGCTGTATCGCAAGCTTTCAGATCGTACGGATCGATGACGCGTACGCGGTTAATGCCAACAGCTTCGCATACTTTTTCCAGACTGATCTTTGTTGCCGGATCGCCTTTGATATTATAGCCGGTGGTCGGGTTCTGCTGATGTCCCGTCATACCGGTGATGGAGTTATCAAGAATGATAACGGTCGAGTTGCTGCCGTTGTATGCAACGTTCGCAAGACCGGTCATGCCAGAATGCATAAACGTACTGTCACCGATAACGGCAACGGATTTTTTCTCGCTCTCTGCACCGCGCGCTTTGTTAAAGCCGTGGAGACCGGAGATCGAAGCACCCATACAAATGGTGGAATCCATCGCAGAAAGCGGAGCCTGCGCACCAAGCGTGTAGCAGCCGATGTCGCCGGAAACCATAACCTTATTTTTCGAAAGCGTATAGAACAGACCGCGGTGCGGACAGCCGGCACACATAACCGGCGGACGAACCGGGATATTCTCCTCGAGTTCAATTCCCTTCTGCACTTCTTTTCCGAATGCAGCTTTTACCATGTTCTGCGAAATCTCACCGCACAGCGGGAACATATCCTTGCCGTGAACCGGGATGCCGAGTTTGCGGATATGCGTTTCGATTACGTCGTCGAGCTCTTCGATGACGTAGAGTTCGTCAACTTTCTCTGCAAAAGCGCGGATGCGTTCTTCCGGAAGCGGATGAACCATACCGAGTTTTAAGTAAGAAGCGCTGTCGCCAAGCGCTTCGCGCGCATACTGGAAGGATGCACCGGAAGTGATGATACCGATTTTGGTATCACCCATGATCTCAACGTTAATATCCGAAGTATCAGCGTATGCAACGAGATCGCGCGTACGCTGTTCCACGATCGGGTGACGCTTTTTCGCCATACCCGGCATCATAACGTATTTCATCGGATTTTTGACGTACTCTTTTGCAGCCGGTTCTACACGGTCAACGGTCTCAACGAGGCTCTGCGAATGCGAAACGCGTGTTGCAAGGCGCAGAATAACCGGCGTATCGAACTGCTCGGAAATCTCGTATGCACGTTTTGCAAATTCCTTGCACTCAGCCGAATCGGCCGGTTCAAGCATCGGAACTTTTGCGGCGCGCGCGTAATGGCGCGAATCCTGTTCATTCTGGGAAGAATGCATGCCCGGATCGTCGGCAACGGCAATAACAAAGCCGCCGTTGACGCCGGTGTAAGATGTAGTAAAAAGCAGATCGGCTGCAACGTTTAAGCCGACGTGCTTCATTGCACAAAAAGAACGTTTTCCGCCAAGCGATGCACCAAAAGCCACCTCTGCTGCAACTTTCTCGTTCGGTGCCCACTCACAGTATACCTCTTCAAATTTAGCGAGTGCTTCTGTGATTTCGGTGCTCGGTGTTCCCGGGTAGCTGGATGCAACCGCACAGCCGGCTTCGTATAAGCCGCGTGCAACCGCATCGTTTCCGAGCATAAGCTGTTTCATTGGTTTGATAACCCCTTTCATATGGTAAGCCATACGGCGCGTTATTTCTGATTTCTGAGATCGATGATGCGTTTTGCTTTACCCTGGAAGCGTTCCAGAGATTTCGGCTCAATCAGCGAAACTTTGCAGTCGATACCAAGGACGGTCTGCAGTTTTGCTTTGACGCCGCGCTGCAGCGCTTCAAGCGCACCGTAGTTATCAAGCAGCGAACCGTCGATGAGTTCGACCTGAACCTCAAGCGTATCCATAAAGCCTTCGCGGCGAACGATCAGCTGGTAGTGCGGACCGATATTCGCCATCGTAACAAGAACACTTTCGATCTGCGACGGGAATACGTTAACGCCGCGGATCTTGAGCATATCATCGGTACGACCGGTCGTTTTATCCATACGCACGAATGTACGGCCGCATTCACACGGTTCGTAATTCAGGCGCGTAATATCCTTCGTACGGTAACGGAGCATCGGGATGCCCTCTTTGGTAAGCGTTGTGATAACAAGCTCACCGCTCTCGCCTTCTTCAAGGACTTCGCCGGTTGCGGCATTGATGATCTCCGGATAGAAATGGTCTTCGTTGATATGCAGACCGCTTCTGTACATACATTCACCCGATACGCCCGGGCCCATCAGTTCGCTCATGCCATAGTTATCGGTAGCGAAGAGGTTAAATCCTTTTTCAACCTGCTGGCGCATTTCTGCGGTGCAGCCTTCCGAACCGAAAAGGCCGAGTTTCAAGCGGAGTTCGTCGTTTGTGATGCCTGCTTCCTTTGCGACCTCGCTCATATAGAGCGCGTAAGACGGTGTGCTGACGAGTGTTGTAACACCGAAGTCTTTGAGCATCATAACCTGTTTTTGCGTATTGCCGGAAGAAGCCGGGATAATTGTAGCACCGATCTTTTCGAGACCGTAATGCAGGCCGAGTGCACCGGTGAACAGACCGTATCCGAATGCAATCTGCACGATATCTTCATCCGTTGCGCCGACAGCGGTGCAAAGACGCGCAACACAGTCGGACCAGATGTCGAGATCGCGTTTGGTGTAACCGACGACTGTCGGTTTGCCGGTGGTACCGCTGGATGCGTGAATACGGACAATCTCTTTCATCGGTTTGCCAAAGAGACCAAACGGATACGTATCGCGGATGTCGGCTTTCGTGGTAAACGGAATATACTGAATATCCGAAAGACATTTGATTTTATCCGGGGTAACACCGGCCTCAGTGAGGCGGTTGTGATAAAACGGAATATTATCGTAACAATATTTGACCGTCCATTTCAAACGTTCAAGCTGAAGCTCCTTGAGCTTTGCGCGCGGCATTGTTTCGATATCTTTTTGAAAAAACATAAGCACATCTCCGATTTTAAGCGTTAAAGCGAATATGAAGGTATTATAACGCAAAATGCACGAAGATGCAAGCAAAAAATGCAAAAAAGAGAGCAAAAACGAAAGTTTCTGCTCTCTGTCCTTCATTTTTCTTCTATAGCGGCAAATTCAGCGTTTTTCATATATGCGCCTTTTGCGTCTTTTTGAAACGGAAGCACCGCGATAACGGAACTGTTGTTCACAAGTCCGTATATATGCGGATAAGCACGTCCGCAGCCGTCGCCGTCTTCATAACGCACTTCCGGTTCCAGCTTCGTTTTGTCAATGCACAGCAAAACAAGCGGTTCATTTACACCGGCAAAATTCAGTGCTACACGCCAAAAATACTCGATCGGTGAGGCGTGGATAAAGCCTTCACGATTCAGCTCCGATTCGCCCCAATGGCTGAGATCCCGCCGTTCTTCCCAGACGCGCAGCGGCAAACAGTGAAGGATAACATTTTCAAGCTCAAGTTTCATCTTCGCACTCTCCTTCCGCACGCACGATTTTTACGCAGCCGTTGAATTTTGCAAAACGCGCAAGACATTTGTCAAACGCCGCATCAAACGCTTTGGGGAGTTTCGCATCTTCGGGCCAAAAGTGTCTCAGCTCCATAACAGCATTTTTTCGGTCACATACGATTTCTGTGCGCCCGATAAAGCGATCACCGTAAATCACCGGAAGTGTATAATAACCATATCTTCGCTTTTCGGGCGGTGTGTAAATCTCCCAGGAATACGAAAAACCGAACAGAGCTTCGATGAGTTTTCTGTCCCACATCATACAGTCAAGCGGTGCAATCAGTTCACAGCGCGGCGTGAATCTGACATCTGCACAAGCTTCGTCGAGCAGTTTTCTGTCTTCTGCACGGCAGTATAATACCGAACGGATGCCTTCCACCTGAATCGGCAGAATCTTTCCTTCTGCCTCCAGTTCGGTAAAAATCGCATTCCTTTCATCCGGCGTAAAACCGGAAATATTGAGCCACGCATCGGACTGGCGATTCCACAAAAGACCGACAGCACCGATCCGGCGGAGCACACGCCATTTGCGGTGTTCGTGTTCATCCGGCAGTGGATCCTGCGCAGTAATCAGTCTTGTATCAAGATACTTTTCCGTAAGATCGTAATATTTTCGGGTTCCCTCTTTATGATGGATCAGCAATTCACCGGTTGAATACAGCTGTTCGAGCACCGAGCGGGCTGCTTTTGATTTTCCGTGCCAGTTTCCGCTCCAATGAATTGCCGAATGCCAGAAAATCTCGCCTTCAAGCGGCAGTTCGTCGGAAGAGACCGGACCGTGTTCGCGGATATAGGATTTTGCGTACGTTTCCAGTTCGGAAAGTCCTTCAAATTCTTTTCCTGTATCCAACGCCAATTTACGGTAGCGTGCAAAATACGGCCAGTCGGAGACCGGAATGATGGAAAGCTGTTTATCCGGATAATCAACGAGAAGGCGGTCGTTGTACAAAAGTTCCTGCAGCATTTTCTTGCTGAAACCGCGGACGCGCGACTGCAAAACAAGTTCGGCATTTTTACCGCAGCAATCCACCGGATCAAACTGAATACAACCTGCCTGTTCAATATATAAAAGTGCACCCGCCTTGGCGACAAATCGGTATGAGCCGAGCAAACCCTGTTTGTAAAGCATGAAACGGCGCGCCTGTTTTATTGTAAGTTTGATCATAAGACACCTTCTTGCACAATTAGAACGTCTGTTCTTATATTATAGAACGCAACCTTTTTCCTGTCAAGCGAATAAAAAATACCGATTAAACTGTGCGCCCGTCGCTTCCGCTGCGGTATTTGTTTGGCGAAACGCCAACATGCGATGAAAACGCTTTGGTCAGATGTGAAGCGTCGTAAAATCCTGTACGCTCGGCTATTTCCGAGACAGACAGTGTGCTGTTCAAAAGCATATATCCAGCCGCCTCGATCCGTCGGTTCATCAAAAATTTTGCCGGAGGTATTCTGAATATCTCTTCAAACTTTTTGATAAACGCGCTGCGGGAAAGGCGAGCTGCTTTTGCCATTTGGGTAATCGTCTGTTTTTCGTAATAGCGTTCATGTATCTGTGCGATAACATCCATAAAAGCGTTATCGTACGGTATTCCCCTGTCTTCCCGTTCGCTTGCATTTTTTGCATAGATCTCGCAAAGCTTAGCGATCAGAATCATCGTATAACTGTTGCTAATCACAGTATTGGCATCGGGATTCGGCAAAGAATAGCGTGAGATCTCATCGAGATATGTTTTGATATGCGCAAACTGATCATCTGTCAAACTGAGATGAAGCGGATCGGCACCGCTTTTTCGCATCATAGGTTCGGCGGTGAACAAAACGAAGAACGACGGAAGTGTTTGCAGATCCGCCATATATTTTTGCATGAAGCGGTTGTTGAACAGGATATGAAAGACATCGAATCCTTTTCCGCCGATATAGCCATGCGGGATTTCCGGAGGAATGATAAAAACATCACCTCGTTTTACCGGAAGTGATCGGTCGCCGATGTAGTGCATGCCCTCTTTGTAAAGAACGATATTGATCTCCCAGAACTCCTGGATATGCATACCTTTGCTGTAATCCGATTCGATAAATCCGCGGATCATCGCCCTGTCATCATAAAACTGCTCTGCGTGCGGATAGCGGTACGGATCTGCATGCGGCAATATTTTTGGATACATAGCTGCACCTCTTTAAAACGATTTTACAAGATATAATGTATTTCTTTACATTGATTATCGCACAGCTTCTTGGTAAAATCAAGATAGAAACAAGCAAAGAAAGGTAGATTTCAATGATTTCTGAACGCATTGCAAAACTTGAAAAAGAATGTGCAGTACGCGGAAAAAGCGGAATTCTTCCGCATTTTCAGGAGGACTATCACCAGGCGGGCCTCACGCAGTTTGCAGGCTGTGAACGCTGGGAAAAAACCGCACGTTCCATGGCTTATGCGATCGAAAATATGGATGTATATACCGCTGAAAGCGACAGAATCGGCGGAAGAACGTATTACGAAGAATTCGAAACGCCGTCGCAAATTGAACCGGATTTTGACGAAGTAACACCGGGAAACCTCGCGTTTATAAAAGAATGCCCGGATATGGACGAGCTGATGCGGTATTATATCGTTAATACCTGCATCAAAGGGCATATTACGTGGTTTTATACGCATATTCTGCGGCTGGGTACCAGCGGATTTAAAAAGAAAGTCGAGGCTTTTCTTGCAGCAGCAAAAGATGAAAAAGCGGTCGAATTCTATAAAGGTGTTTTGATCGTTCTGGATGCAATGCAGGCCTTTAACGACAAACATATCCCGGCATATGAAGCACTTGGCAATCTTGAACTCGCTGACAGAATGAGAAAAGTTCCGCGCCTCCCTGCTGAGACGTTCCGCGAAGCGGTACAGGCTTTTTATATGCAGCATATCGTCGTTATGAAAGAAAATCCGTTCGGCGGAAACGGTCCGGGCAGACTCGACTATTATCTCTGGCCGTACCTGGAACGCGATCTCAAAAAAGGCATCTGCACGATGGAGGAAGCAAAAGAGATCATCGACGAGCTCTTTTTACGCATCAATGAGCGCTTGTTCGACTTCGATATCTGGGTTGAAGCGATCGTTGTCGGCGGCACATATCCAAACGGCGCTTCGGCGGTCAATCCGCTTACTTATATGATGATCGAATCCATTATCGACCTCGATATCACGCATCCGTCCGTATACGTCCGTCTTCCGGAAAATCCGCCGGAGGATCTCGTAAAACTCTGTGCACGCTATATGATGTCCGGCAAAAACCGTGCACAGATCCTCTATGACCCGGCGGTTATCGGTGCGCTCACCGAGCGCGGTGTTCCGTATTACGATGCAGTTGACTACGCCTGCGGCGGCTGTATGGAAATCGGCATTCAGGGCAGAAGCTCCGACTATCTCTATGCAGGATGGCAGAACATCCCGAAAATCTTTGAACTGACGTTGACCGGCGGTGTCTGCCTGCGAAGCGGTAACCGTATCAATGGCTTCAAAGGCGAGAAAAAACTCACAGATTTCACCGATTTTGAATCATTCTATCAGTACGTTCTCTTGCGGATCAAATATTTTGTCCATCTCTATCTGCGTAAGATCGATATTTACAGTGCAGAACTGGAAAAAACGCGTCCTGCTTATCTCATCTCGAGCATGATCGACAACTGCCTTGAAAAAGGTCGAAATATGCACGCGGGCGGCGCAAAATACCACGATTACGGCGTTGCTCCGGTCGGTCTGCCAAACGTAGCGGACGGACTGCACGCGATCAAAAAAGCGGTTTTTGAAGATAAACTCTGTACCGCAGAAGAGTTAATGAACGCATTAAAAGCTGATTTTGCCGGTTATGAACGCCTGCAGCAACAGCTGAAAGCGATCCCGAAATACGGTGTGGATGACGACGAAGCCGATGCAATGGCTGCGCGTTTGATCGGCGATGTTGCTGATATCTATTGCTCGTATACGACACGTTGGGGCGGTCACGGAAAAGCCGTTATCATGACGTTCGTCTATTCCCCGGTTGTTGCCGAATCGATCGGCGCAACGCCTGACGGACGAAACGCCGGAAGCGGTGTTGCATACGGTACGACACCGCAGTGCTGTGCGATGACCGAAGGTGTTACCGCAGCGATCAACTCCGCAACCAAGATCCCGCACGAGAAAATTTTCGGCGGTGCCTCCACAATGTGGGATTTTGACAACGCCTGGGCAAACGAAGAGATCATTGCAGCACTTCTGCACGTTTTCACCGAGCAAGGCGGCCAGATTTTCCAGGGAAATACAACTTCTGTTGCCGATCTGATCAAGGCGAAAGAAAATCCTGAGGAATACGGACATATCGTTGTGCGTGTCGGCGGTTATTCCGCACGTTTTTCTTCCCTTCCGCCGGAAATGCAGGAAGAGATCATCAACCGCGTGCGCCACAGCAACTGATTCAAACAGATAAACAAAGGCTTGCCGTTTCGGCAAGCCTTTGTTATACGCAAAAAACCGGAAAGGCATTCGCCTTTCCGGTTTTTCATTCAGTTATCAGCTATAACGAAGTTACTCTTACAGACCGCGTTTAACGTACGTGGTGTGGAGGAGTTCGTGAGCTTTGTGGCTGCCCGGTTTGCCGAGGTAGGTCTCATAAAGCTCTTTGATAACCGGGTTCTCGTGCGATTTGCGGAGCGTGAGAGCTTCATCAGCCTCATACAGTGCTTTTGCACGGAGAGCGCGGATATCGGTGTTGTTGCGAACGTTAGCCGGCTGAATCGGCTGGCCGCCGCCGTTGACGCAGCCGCCCGGGCAAGCCATGATCTCAACAAAGTGATAATCAGCTTTGCCAGCACGGATATCGTCGAGGAGCTGACGAGCGTTGCTCAGGCCGGAAGCAACTGCAACTTTAACTTCCAGATCGCCAACTTTGTAAGCTGCTTCTTTGATGCCTTTGGTGCCGCGAACGTCGGTGAAGTTCAGAGCTTCGCCTTCGAGGTTAGCGCCGGTAAGGGTCTCAACAGCAGTACGCAGAGCAGCTTCCATAACGCCGCCGGTTGCACCGAAGATTACGCCAGCGCCGGAGCCGATGCCCAGCGGATTGTCGTATGCTTCGTCCGGAAGGTTCGTGAACATGAGGCCTGCGCGTTTGATCATAGAAGCGAGCTCACGGGTGGTGAGAACTGCATCAATATCCGGAACGCCTGCACCAGCCTGATCGTCACGGCCCATCTCGAATTTCTTCGCAGTACACGGCATGACGGAAACAACGTACATATCTTTCGGATCTACGCCAATCTTCTCAGCGTAGTAGGATTTAGCGATAGCGCCAAACATCTGCTGCGGAGATTTGCAGGAAGACAGGTTGTCGATGAAATCTTCGTAGTAGTGTTCGCAGAATTTAACCCAACCCGGCGAGCAGGAAGTGATCAGCGGGAGTTTGCCGCCGTTCTGTACACGGTCGATGAACTCGTTAGCTTCTTCCATAATGGTAAGGTCAGCCGAGAAATTGGTGTCAAATACTTTGTCGAAGCCCAGACGGCGCAGAGCTGCAACCATCTTGCCTTCTACGTTCGTGCCGATCGGCATGCCGAACTCTTCACCGAGAGCTGCGCGGACAGCCGGAGCGGTCTGAACAACAACGTATTTGCTCGGATCAGCGATAGCGTCGAATACCTGAGCGGTGCTGTCTTTCTCGTAGAGAGCGCCTACCGGGCAAGCAACGATGCACTGGCCGCAGGATACGCAAGCGGTATCAGCGAGGTCCATTTCGAATGCACAGCCGATGTAGGAGTTGAAACCACGGTTGTTAGCACCGATAACGCCGATGCCCTGAGCCGCACATGCGCCTACGCAGCGACGGCAGAGGATACATTTGTTGTTATCGCGGATCATGTGTGCAGCGGAGGTATCCAGCTCATAGTGCTGTTTTGCACCGCTGTATTTTTCGTCGTCTACGCCGTATTCGCGAGCAAGACGCTGCAGTTCGCAGTCGCCGCTTCTGACGCAGGACAGACATTTTTTCTCATGGGTAGAAAGAATCAGCTCAAGCGTATTCTTTCTGCTGCGGCGCAGTGCCGGCGTGTTGGTGTAAACCTCCATGCCTTCGCCAACCGGCTGAACACATGCTGCAGCAAAGCTGCGTGCACCTTTGATCTCAACCAGGCACATACGGCAAGCGCCGATCTGGTTGATGTCTTTCAGGTAGCAGAGAGTCGGGATATCAACGCCCGCGAGACGAGCTGCCTCCAGAACGGTGGCATTCTTCGGCGCGGATACGGAGATACCGTTGATTTTCAGATTAACATTTTCCATATCTCGCTGTCTCCTTACTTCTTCACGATTGCGCCAAAGCGGCATTTTTCCATACAAGCGCCGCACTTGATGCACTTGCTCTTATCGATGACGTGCGGGTTCTTAACAGAGCCGCTGATCGCGCCAACCGGGCACTGACGTGCGCAGAGCGTACAACCTTTACATTTATCTGCAACGATCTCGAAGGAGAGCAGGTCTTTACATACGCCTGCCGGGCATCTCTTCTCTACTACGTGAGCGATATACTCTTCACGGAAGTATTTGAGAGTCGAGAGAACCGGGTTCGGAGCGGACTGGCCAAGAGCACAGAGAGAACCTGCTTTGATCTCATAGCAGAGCTGCTCGAGTTTATCGATATCTTCAAGGGTAGCGTTACCTTTGCAGATGTTCGAAAGCATCTCGTACATACGTTTGGTACCGATACGGCACGGGTTACATTTGCCGCAAGACTCGTCAACGGTGAACTCGAGGAAGAATTTTGCGATGTCAACCATACAGGTATCTTCGTCCATAACGATGAGACCGCCGGAGCCCATCATGGAGCCGATTGCAACGAGGTTGTCGAAGTCGATCGGGGTGTCGATGAGGCTTGCCGGGATACAACCGCCGGACGGACCACCGGTCTGAGCTGCTTTAAATTTCTTGCCGTTCGGGATGCCGCCGCCGATCTCTTCGATGATCTCGCGCAGCGTGGTGCCCATCGGAACCTCTACGAGGCCGGTGTTTTTGATCTTACCGCCAACAGCAAATACTTTGGTGCCTTTGGATCTTTCGGTACCCATGGAAGCGAACCACTCAGCGCCGTTGAGGATGATCTGCGGGATGTTAGCCCAGGTCTCAACGTTGTTGAGGATGGTCGGTTTGCCCCAGAGGCCTTTAACTGCCGGGAACGGCGGACGCGGTCTCGGCTCGCCGCGGTGACCTTCGATGGAGGTCATGAGAGCGGTCTCTTCGCCGCAGACGAATGCGCCTGCACCGAGACGGATCTCAAGGTCGAAGCTGAAGTCGGTACCGAAGATGTTTTTGCCGAGCAGGCCGTATTCACGAGCCTGGTCAATCGCGATCTGAAGACGTCTTACAGCGATCGGATACTCAGCACGGATGTAAACGTAGCCCTGGTTAGCGCCAATAGCGTAACCAGCGATGGTCATAGCCTCGATAACTACGTGCGGGTCACCCTCAAGGATCGAACGGTCCATGAATGCGCCCGGGTCGCCCTCGTCGGCGTTGCAGCATACGTATTTCTGGTCAGCCTGGTTTGCAGCCGCAAAGGACCATTTCATACCGGTGGAGAAACCGCCGCCGCCGCGTCCACGCAGGCCGGAATCTTTGATGGTTTTGATAACATCTTCCGGAGTCATTTCGGTCAGAACTTTACCAAGAGCCTGGTAACCGTCGAGACCGATGTACTCATCGATGTTTTCCGGGTTGATAACGCCGCAGTTTTTGAGTGCGATACGTTTCTGTTTTTTGTAGAAGTCGGTTTCATTCAGCGACTTGATGTCGTTTTCTGCAACCGTCTCGGAATAAAGCAGACGTTTAACGATTCTGCCTTTGAGAAGATGCTCTTCAACGATCTCCGGAATGTCCTCAGCTTTAACCTGAGAATAGAAGCAGCCTTCCGGATAAACGATCATAATCGGGCCAAGAGCGCACAGACCGAAGCAGCCGGTTTTTACAACTTTAACTTCCGTTTCAAGACCTTTTGCTGCGATCTCCTGCTCCAATGTCTGAATGATCTGCTCACTGCCGGAAGACGTACAACCGGTACCGCCGCAGACAAGCACATGGGAACGATACATTCGATTTCCTCCTTTTATTTCGTGATGCTGCCGATGGTGTATTCAGAAACAACGTTTCCGTTTACGAGATGATCAGTTACAACACGGACAGCTTTTTCAGCAGTCATTTTAACATACGTAGTTTTGTTTCCGTCCGGAGTGAAAACTTCAACAACCGGCTCGTACTGGCAGATACCGATGCAGCCGGTCTGGGTAACGCTTACGTTGCCGAGATTGCGTTTTGCAACCTCATCCGTAAAGCTGTTGAGAACCGGTCTTGCACCTGCAGCAATACCACAGGTAGCCATGCCGACTACGACACGGATTTTGTCGCCTTCGCCTTCACGAACGTTAACCGCGCTCTTCATTTTGTCGCGGATCGCTTTGAGTTCAGCCAAGCTTTTCATTGATAATTGCACCACCTTATATTATGTTCGCATTAAGATTCAATCTGTTCTTCGTTTTCTTTAATGAAATTGCGGATAAACTGTAAAACCTCGTATTCATTGATCGGAACGCCTTCCAGTACGGATTTGATCTCACGCGTATCCATAACGAAGCCTTGCTCGTCCTCATTATAGGCATACACAAAATCGATATCCGGGTTTACGCTGATCAGCGAAACGAAAGTGGAGGCCATATCGCCAAGCGGCATCATGTCGATATGATCGTAGCAGTAAATTGCTTCGATCTCTGTTCCGACATTTACTTCGCTTTCGATACGGAAGCGGCCGCCAGTCAGTTCGGCGGACAGTTTGAAGAACGGAACACCGAGACCAACCTTTCGGGTTGTTCGGGTCGTATAAAACGGGTCGATAACACGTTCAACCTGTTCTTTCGTCATACCGCAGCCGTTATCCTTGATACAGATCGATAATTCTTTTGAATTGGTGTTTTTCTGAACCGTAACTTCGATCAAAGAAGCTTTCGCCTTGACCGAATTCTGGACAATATCCAGAACGTTCAGAGAGAGTTCCGGCATCATCGCTTATTCAGCGTATTTAGCCAGAATGGTGTCGACGTCGTCAACGGTAACTTTACCGTAAACGTCATCGTTAACCGTCAGAACCGGTGCGAGACCGCAAGCGCCGATGCAGCGGCAAGCGTCCAGCGAGAAACGGCCGTCCGGCGTGCACTGACCGCCCTCGATGCCCAGTTTTTTAACGAGCGCGTCGAACACGTCGCCCGAACCTTTAACATAGCAAGCGGTACCAAGACATACGCTGATCTTGTATTTTCCTTTCGGATACAGAGAGAACTGCGCATAGAAAGTAGCTACACCGTAAACCTCTTCCAGCGGAATATTCAGACCTTTAGCAATCATAGTCTGAACTTCGATCGGCAGATATCCGTAGATATCCTGTGCTTTCTGAAGAACCGGCATCAAGGCACCTTTGTCATTGAGATGCGCTTTGATCACAGCATTCAAGCTCTGCTCCTGCTCCGGGGTACCGGCAAACGGAATCGTGCTTGTAGATTTAGCCATGCAATAACCTCCTCGGAAACATTGTTTTCCATAAATTCAAATGTAAACCAGATGAAACCATTTACCTGTTTACAAACACATTAAGTATATCATGTTTTCTTCCCGCTGTCCATCTTTTTAGTAAAGTTTTTTTCTTATAGTTGTATAAGATGAATCATTTGTATTTCCCTCTCTTTTTAGATATTGCTATTTTCCATGAAGAGAGATATAATGAATTATACATATAGATACTTTTTCGGTATGACACGCTCTGCCGATGTTTCAAGAACCGGAGGAATTAAAATGACTGTTAATGACATTAAAACCACACTGAATTGCGAAGTTTTCGCTGGTGCGGATCTTCTGGACCGCGAAGTGCACACCGCCTGCGGATCCGACATGATGAGCGATGTTCTCGCTTACGTAAAAGATCAGTCCATTCTGCTCACCGGCCTTTTAAACGCACAGGTTGTCCGCACTGCTGATATGATGGATATGCTGTGTGTTGTTCTGGTTCGCGGCAAACGCCCGACCGAAGAAATGATCGCGCTGGCTGAAGAACGCGGCATTACACTGATGTCTTCTCCGGAGCGTATGTTCACCGCCTGCGGTATCCTTTGGGAAAAAGGACTGCGAGGAGGTGTCCATACCGAATGAGCGCTATTAAACTGCATTACGAAGTAGACGGCACCGACTTTACCCGTGCAGGTGAAGCTTCGGCGGCTGTTAAAAAAACACTGCGTCAGCTCGGTATCAACCCGGGTGTTATCCGCAAGGTTGCAATCGCACTTTATGAAGGCGAGATCAACATGGTTATCCATGCAGACGGCGGATACATCGACGTAGAAATTCACCCGGATAAAATCACACTCGCTTTGTGCGATAAAGGCAAAGGCATCGAGAATATCGAACTTGCTATGCAGGAAGGCTACTCCACTGCTCCGGACGAGGTACGTTCGCTCGGTTTTGGCGCAGGCATGGGTCTTTCCAACATGAAAAAGAATTCGGATGAGATGAACATCGAATCGACGGTAGGAGTCGGAACGAATATCTACATGACGATTCGCCTGTAACACCTCATCCCTTTTAGGGAGAATTATCAGTGAGTACATTTTTTCATTCCGTAACGCTTGATCCGGATAAATGCAAAGGCTGTATCAACTGCATCAAACGCTGTCCGACCGAGGCGATCCGCGTCCGCAACAAGAAGGCGATGATCATCCCGGAACGCTGCATCGACTGCGGTGAGTGCATCCGCGTTTGCCCGCATCACGCCAAAAAAGCCATCTATGATTCGCTGGATGTGCTGAACCAATATGAATATACCATTGCCCTTCCCGCTCCGGCTCTTTATGCGCAGTTCAACCACCTTGAAGACGTTGAAATTGTATTAAACGCTCTGCTCGAACTCGGTTTTGACAGCGTATACGAAGTTGCAAAAGCCGCAGAACTCGTTTCGGACGCAACGCGCCGCTATATGGCACAGCCGGGTATCTTAAAACCGGTCATCAGCTCCGCCTGCCCGGCAGTAACGCGTTTGATCCGTGTACGTTTCCCGGGCTTGATCGATCACGTACTTCCGTTTAACGCTCCGGTTGAGGTTGCAGCACGCCTTGCAAAGGAAGAGGCACAGAAAAAGACCGGATTGCCGCTTGAAAAAATCGGCGCGATCTTTATTTCGCCGTGTCCGGCAAAAGTAACCGCTTCTAAAATGCCGCTCGGTACCGAAAAAAGTGCGGTTTCCGCCGTTGTTGCCATCAGTGATATTTACCCACAGCTGCTCAAGCATATGCACGTCGATACCACCGGAGAAGCCACTGCGCAGTCCGGCAAAATCGGCGTTTCCTGGGCAAGCAGTTCGGGCGAAGCTTCCGCACTGCTCAACGATAACTATCTTGCAGCAGACGGTATCGAAAACGTTATCAAAGTTCTGGAAGACCTTGAAGACGAGAAATTCGAAAACCTCGATTTTATCGAACTCAACGCCTGCAACGCCGGCTGCATCGGCGGCGTTATGACCGTTGAAAACCCGTACATCGCGCGCACGAAGCTCAAACGTCTGCGCAAATATCTTCCGATCTCGCTCAACCACGTGGAACAGATCGACGACGAGCTCAACTGGGATGTTCCGCTGGAATATTCACCGGTATTGAAACTCGACGACAACTTTGCCGTTGCTATGGCGAAGATGAGCGAGATGGAGCAGATTGAACGTTCGCTTCCGGGTCTTGACTGCGGTTCCTGCGGTTCTCCGACCTGCCGTGCTTTGGCAGAAGACGTTGTACGCGGACTTGCTTCTCCGGATGAATGCATTTACAAGTTCCGCGAGAACTTCAACGCTCTGGTTGACGGTCTCCACCGTTTGGACGGTTATATCCCGAACTCGCTTCGCAGTGATAAGGAGGATGACAAATGAATCCGATCGAATTGGCTGAAAAAGCCGGTTTCCGCGTTGTAAATGAAGGCGAAGGCGCCGACCGCGAACTCTGCGGTATCTACTGCTGCGATCTTTTGAGCGTTGTTATGGGCCGCGCAAAGGCAGATGATCTCTGGATCACCGTTATGGGCAATATCAATACGATCGCTGTTGCAGTTTTAAGCGACGTCAGCTGTGTTCTGCTCTCGGAAGGTGTTTCGCTCGACGAAGACGGTATGGCACGAGCAAAACAGCAGAATGTCTGCGTTTTGGCAACCGACCTGCCGACGTATGAAGCATCCGCAAAAGCGGCTGCCCTGTTTATGCCATGCGAGTAAGCTACGATCTGCATCTGCACTCCTGTCTTTCGCCCTGCGGTGATAACGATATGACGCCGAACAATATCGTCAATATGGCTTCAATCCTCGGGTTGGATGTTATCGCGGTAAGCGATCACAATTCCGCACGGAATCTGCCCGCTGTTATGCGTGTTGCAGAGGAAGCAAACGTATTGGTCGTTCCGGCGATGGAGCTTTGCAGTGCAGAAGAAATCCATGTACTCTGCCTGTTCCCTACGCTCGACGATGCAATGCACTGTTCTGCGGAGGTACACGATTATCTGCCGCCGATCAAAAACAAAGCGGCGATTTACGGCGAACAGCTCGTTCTGGATGAAAATGATGAAGTTGTCGGCGAAGAGCCGTATCTGCTGATCAATGCGCTGATGCTTTCGCTTGACGAGCTTTTGCCGCTTGTCAAAAAGTACAATGGGCTGGCAATCCCGGCGCACGTAGATAAGGATGCGTATTCGATCACGGCAAGCCTCGGTCTGATCCCGCCGGAATACGGATTTTCCTGTATCGAGCAAAAGAATCCGGACGCGATAGTTTCGTTTGAAGGTAAGCGGATTTCGAATTCCGACGCGCACTATCTGGAGCATATCCACGAACCGATCCATTTTCTCGAGATTGAAGAATTCTCAGCAGAAGCAGTTATCAAAGCATTAAGCTAAAAGATGCAAAAATCCCTCGTCCGAAAAGACGAGGGATTTCATTTTTGGTTATTTGATCCATCCAAGCGCCTGTGTGAACAGGATTCTTCTTGCACCGTCGAAGCTTTCCTGCGGTGCTTTTCCATACGGGATATCGTCCTGATGCCCTGCGGCAGCGCCGCTTTCCAAAACGGTATCAACAAGATCGTGATACTCTTTTGAAACCAGATCACCGAATTCTTCATGGATCATCCGTTTCGCTTCTTCAAGCGTTTCCGGTGCAACCGGTGCGATCAGCGAACCGTCCGTACGCAGATACAAACGTTCCCGGAGTTCACGGTGCAGGTCATTTGATGCCGAAACCGGATCTTTTGCATACACTTCAAACTGCACGTTCGTGCGGTGTTCCGCGACGGCTTCTGCGATCGCTTCTTCCGTCAGCAGATTCGTGTATTCCGCCGCGACCGCTTCGATCTGTGCATCGCGGTCAGCGCGCGTGTAAAGCGGTTCAATCACCTTTTCCGGCTCGGGCGACGGTTCCGAAGCCTCATTAGCCGGCTGTGAACAGGCGGTCAACATAAGCAACAGGCAAAGAATAATTGAAATGATCTCTCTCATTTTCATTGACGTTCCTCCTTTTCGCAAAGACGATCTGTGATATACTTAGTATAACATAAGCGGAACTTTTTGTAAACTTTTTTGCAAAAGATGCGAGAAAAATACCCGTATTCATTTTCTTGAATACGGGTATTTCTTAGTTACGGCTGAACTCAGCGAGTTTCAGATCTTTATTGTGGTCGAGTGCCCACTGGATACCCCAGGAGTTTGCAAACAACAGCAGGTTGTTGCCTTTCAGGTCCTGGATGCGTTTGGTGTCCGAAGTGAGACTCAGCGTTTTCGGATCGAGGTCCTTGTTCTCGATCCAGCGGATATACTGATACGGCAGACCCTGCTGACGGATCTCAACGTTATATTCGCTCTTCAAGCGGTATTCCAGCACCTCAAACTGCAGGACGCCGACAACGCCGACGATAACGCGTTCCATACCGCCGGATTCCGGCTCCTGGAAGATCTGGATCGCACCTTCCTGTGCGATCTGCGTCGTGCCTTTGACGAACTGTTTGCGTTTGAGCGTGTCTTTCTGTTCAACGACGGCAAAATGCTCCGGTGCGAAGGTTGGGATGCCTTCAAACTGCATCTTGCTGCCCGGTGCACAGACGGTGTCACCGATCGAGAAAATGCCCGGATCGAATACACCGATGATGTCACCTGCATACGCCTCTTCGACGATCTCGCGCTCCTGCGCCATCATCTGCTGCGGCTGGGAGAGCTTCATCTTCTTGTTGCCCTGAACGTGCAGCACTTCCATACCCTTCTCGAATTTGCCGGAGCAAATACGCATGAATGCGATACGGTCGCGGTGTGCTTTGTTCATGTTCGCCTGGATTTTGAAAACGAAAGCCGAGAAATCGTTTTTCATCGGATCGACCGTGCCGATATCCGCAGTACGCGGCAGCGGCGAAGAGGTCATGCGAAGGAAGTCTTCGAGGAACGGTTCAACGCCGAAGTTCGTGAGTGCGGAGCCGAAAAATACCGGCGTAAGCAGACCGCGGTCGACCATCTCCTGATCGAAATCAGCGCCTGCGCCGTCGAGCAGCTCAACGTCCTCGAGAAGCGTTTCGGTAAGAGTCGTACCGAGCGTTTCTTCCAGTTCCGGCGAGTCGATGGTCAGCTGTTTGGATTCAACCTCGCGCTGACCGTTGTTTGCGGTGAATGCAAGGATCTCGCGTTTGTTGCGGTCGTAAACACCTTTAAAATCACGGCCGGAACCGATCGGCCAGTTGACCGGATACGTGTCGATGCCGAGTTCCTGCTCGATCTCTTCAAGCAGTTCATACGGGTTTCTCGCCTCACGGTCCATTTTATTGATAAACGTAAAAATCGGGATATGACGCATGGTGCAGACTTTGAACAGCTTTCTCGTCTGGTTCTCGACACCCTTGGATGCGTCGATGACCATGACAGCGGAGTCAGCCGCCATAAGCGTGCGGTAGGTATCCTCCGAGAAGTCCTGGTGGCCCGGAGTATCCAGAATATTGATGCAGAAGCCGTCGTAGTTAAACTGCAAAACGGAAGAAGTTACAGAAATACCTCTCTGTTTCTCGATTTCCATCCAGTCGGAAACGGCGTGTTTTGCGGTTTTCTTGCCTTTTACAGAACCGGCAAGCTGAATCGCACCGCCGTACAGCAAGAATTTTTCCGTCAGTGTTGTTTTACCGGCGTCCGGGTGCGAAATAATCGCAAAAGTCCTTCTTTTCTTGATTTCCTGCTCGATCGTAGCCACGTTAGCTCTCCTTTGTTTCGTTAATTCTCACGATTTATTATCATACCAAAAAACGGCTGACTATGCAAGTGGGAAAGCGCACAAAAAACACGCTGAGAAACACATTCTCAGCGTGTTTTTTCACTTAAATTACAGCATTATACCACGTCAACATCCGGAATTGCCGGAACTTCAAAGCCAAACGGCGTAACGAGCGCGTTCATGAACGGACGCAGGCAGTAAATACCGGTATCTGCCGGGAGATCACCCTGCAGCGTATGAACGAGGTCGATCTGATTGAGCAGTTTTGCAGCTTCTTCAGCGATCTCTTTGGTGATCTCATTGGTCATCAGGAGAACGCCGGCTTTTGCCATGCTCTTTGCTGTGGTAACCCACGGAAGGATCTCAACCATCAGCGGTGCATCTTTCTTCTCAAGGAGTTTATCGCAAGCAGCGATCAGTTTCTCACATTCAGCAGCGATAGCCGGTGCGTTTTCTGCCGGATTTTCTGCGTATGCTTTTACTGCATCTTCGATATCCCAGGATTCTTCAAAGCGCATCGAGGTGCGTTTAAGACCTGCAACGTGCTGTGCAAGAACTGCGAGCTCTTCTCTGCACTCCGGCATAACGGAAGCGAAGGAAGCATCAAAGCTTGCCTGTGCATCAAAGCCGCCGATGTTCCATGCGTAATCTGCGCAGGAGAAGATCGCCGGTTTGCTTGCCTCAACCTGAGAAAGCGGGTTCGTAAGGAAGCCGCTGACGTTATCGAGATCGTTTGCGAGACAGTCCATACGGCCCATCAGCAGTTTGCCGCCGCAATAGTCGTTAACCGGATAGTTCCACCAGATGAGCATCGGTTTTTTCTTCGCGGTTTGATCAACCGGCCACTGCATGATATCGCGAGTTACTGCAGAACAGGTGTTGTCGCCCGTCCACATATCTTCGATATCATCGTGCAGGGTTTCGATCAGCGGTGCAAAGTATTCCTCTACGCTCGGGCCCCATGCCTGTGCATAACGGGTGCCAACGGTGATGATCGGTTTGATATCGCCGTGCGGTTTTACGAACTCATCATCGATGCGGTTCATAAACTCAGCCTGTTTTTTGCCGTCCGGATGCTCGCCGTGGATATCGTCAAAGAGGATGCCGAAGCGGCGGACACCGATTTCGTAAAGCTGGGTGAGCTTTTTAACAGCGGATGCGAAGTCTTCTTCACTGTCGAGATCGATTGTGTCGCCCGGGTGCAGTGTCCAGGTAAAGTCGAAGTTTTCTTCCTGTGCGGTTTTAACCATGGCGCGCAGTTCAGCCTGCTCTGCTTCCGGATAGAGATCTCTCCAGCTTGCGCGGTGATACGGATCGTCTTTCGGTGCGTAGAGGTAAGTGTTCATCTTCCACTCTGCACCGAAACGCATCAGCTCACGGCGGCCTTCATAGCTCCACGGGAATCCGTAGAAGCCTTCAACTGTACCGCGGACAGCCATATCTGCGTAGTCTTCGATATAAGCTGCCGGGATCTTCTTGTCCTCAACGATCTGTTTCAAGGTCTTGAAACCGTAGAAAATGCCGCTTTCGTTCTGTGCGAGCAAAACGATTGCTTTTTTCTCCGGGAGAACAGCAAGACGGTATCCGTCATAGTGATTGAGCCAGTCTGCGTTTACAGCATCGCAAAGCAGAGCTGCCGCTTCGCTCTCTTCACCGTATACAGCCGTATACAGCGTTACCGGTGCAGCATCGTCGAGTGCAATGCCGCAGCATTCGCTGAAGTTTTTGAGCGCATTCTCCGTTGCAACGTTCCATGCAGCAGTATGTACAACACGGATGCCTTTGCAGAGGCAGAGCACGCCTTCGTTCTCGATGGCGTACTGCGGTTTCGGGAAGATCGGTTTCATTTTGAATTCCTCCTGTTTATTAAAGATTTAGTGCGTTCACTAAAAATTGGATCAAACGTTTGCGATACGCGCCGAGCATGATCTGCTCTTTCGGCGTATCGTATTTGTTATTGCCCGCTTCGCTGAAATACGTGAGCGTATTGCGGTTTTTACTGAGCGAATTGAGCGGCCAGCCCGGCTGGCGTTTCGGTGACGGTGTATCCACCATCCAGAAAGCGCTGAGACGTGTTGTCTCATTGTTTTCCATGAAGGTATGGATCTCACCTTTGTTATATACCGCAAAACCGTCGAGATAGTAAGCGAGCACTTTGCCGCCGAGAGAACGGACAAGCGCGGAATAATACGCGATCATCTCGTCGTCATTCAGCCGCTTTCCGCCGTTCGGCGTGCGGACATTAAGCCCCGGCTGACGGTTATCATCAAGCGCAAGATCTTCGAAATAGAGACCGGAATCGTTGCAGATCACCGCATCGAAATATCGGGAATAGTACTTCGCTTTGATCTTCGCGTTTTCTGCAGGTGTTGTGCCCTGCTCGTCCGGTTCGCCGGAGATTTGCAGGTCACTTAAAGTATAAAACGAGACATCGTATCCGTCAAGGAGTTCCTTAAAGCGGGTGATTTTTGACGCATTTGTCGTGCCAAGCAAGATCTTCTTCATTTCGCTCCCTCTCAGAAAAAGGCGTCCAGACATTTATTCCAGTAAAGCTTTTCGTGATCCGGCTCCATGCCAAGCTTTTCAAAGAGAAGCTCGGGCTTTCCGTCCGGATAAACCGGACCGCCGAACGTTCCGTCGAAATTCCAGCGCAGGCTCTGCAGGCACATGAAAATATCGGTCCATTTATCGGACACTCCGGCGTAATTCAGATCGATAAACCCGCTCACCTTTTTATCTTTGATCAGAATATTCGGCAGGCAGAAATCGCCATGGGAAAGCACCGGTTCAAACGGCGGTTTATTCTCCTTCAGCCACGCAAGAAGTGCTTCGGGACCGGAAAATCCGGTTTCACCAAAGAGTTCCGGTGCCGCATCAAGCGGATCGGCTTCTCCGTTTATAAAGCGTTTTTCCGCGGTCGCCAAAAGTGCATCCGGATCGCGCAAAACCGGACAGCCGGTGATCTCAACGCTCCAAAGCATTTTAAGCGCATCCGCAAGCAATCCGATCATCTCTTCATGATGAGAGAGCCAGTACGGCGAACACGCCATTTCGCCTTCAAGACGCGACATCAGAAGATAATCCTTCTCTCCGTCGGTTTCAAATGCGATCACTTCCGGCGAAGGCACCTTACCTGCAAGCCACCGCATCATCGAGACGATCCGAGCGGTCTCTTCGCTGTGCGGTTCAACCTTCAGCACACACTCATCGAACAGATAAATTGCCGAACCGGAACGGCCGATATCATCGACAGTATACGGTTTGTCCGCAATATGAGCTGTAATCGTCTCCGGGAAGCTTGAAATCATAGATAATTCCTCTTACTTGCGTCTTACCTTCACGCGATTTGAAAGTTTCGAGCCTCTGTCGACCTGTTCCTTAGTTAAAAGGCAGACGGTTTCTACGTGGTTCGTATGCGGGAACATATCGACCGGCTGGAGCTTCTTTACACGGTAGCCGTGTGCGGTGAGATACGCCAGATCGCGTGCCTGTGTTTTCGGATTGCAGGAAATATAGACCACCTTTTTCGGCGAAAGCGTAACAACGGACGAAAGGAATGCCTCGTCACTGCCGGCGCGCGGCGGATCCATCAAAACAACATCTGCTTTCTCTCCGTTTTGTGCCATACCGGTCATGAATTCGCCGGCATCGGCGCAGTGGAAATAGATATTGCCGATCTTGTTCTGTTTTGCGTTTACGATCGCATCCTTAACCGCGTCCCGGTTCAACTCAACACCGATAACCTGTTTTGCTTTTGCAGCGGCAACCATACCGATCGTGCCGATACCGCAGTATGCGTCGATAACAACTTCATTTCCGGTAAGTCCGGCAAATTCAATTGCCTTGTTGTACAACACTTCGGTCTGTACCGGATTGATCTGATAGAACGATTTTGCGGAAATGCGGAAGGTACAGCCGCAGAGAACGTCTTCAATATAGCCCGGGCCGTAGAGAACGATCTCCTGTTCGCCGAGAACCATACTTGTGAATTTCGTGTTGACGTTCATGAGAACCGTCGTGATCTCCGGGTGTTTTTCAAGCAGGGCTTTGACGAAGTGATTCTTCTCGCCGAAAATCGGTGTCGTTGTAACAAGAACGACCATGATCTGATTCGTCGCAAAGCCGCGTTTTACAAGAACGTGACGCAGAAAGCCGCGGTCGGAATATTCGTCGTAAGCAGTCATTTTGAAATCGCGCATCATCTTGCGGATATCGACAATGATCTTGTCGGCTTTTCTGTCCTCAATACGGCAGGAATCCACTTTAACGACGCGGTGTGTGCTCGACTGGTATACACCCGAAATAATACGGCGGTTTCTGTCAAGCGCAAATGCTGCCTGTACTTTGTTGCGGTAGTGATACGGCTCTTTCATACCGATGATCGGTTCCACGCGGCAGTATTTGCCCAAAAGCTCTTCCACCTGGCGCTGTTTGAACGAAAGCTGACGCGGATACGACATATTCTGCAGCTGGCAGCCGCCGCAGGTGCGGTAATGCGGACACGGATCTTCGTTCTTGCCGTCGTTGCGCTGTTCTTTCGGCTCTGCCTTAGCTTTTTCTTTCACGCTCGGTTTCGATTCAACTTCGATTACATAGCCTTCGAGATCGTCATCGTCAAAATAGCCGCGCGGGATATCTTTTTCGTCAACGATTTCCCAGCCGTCAAGCTCCGGGATGGCCGGATTACGTTTTTTCTTTTCGTTATCGTTTCGTTTCTGTTTGACCCAATCCGGGATATTCGAGCGCGGATTGCGGTTTTTCTTTTTCGGTTCGTTCACAGAAGCTCCTTTTCTGCACAGCGTGCAGCATCGATCGCTTTGCCGATGCTCTGTGCCGTTTCGTTTTCTGTTTTGGTAAGGTCTGCCGCCGGTCTGTCAAGAATGACCGAAGCAACTGTATATGCTGCAAGGGTGGAGCCGGTCAAGGATGCGTGTTCGCCGTCCGGCGCATACAGCTCCGCATCCGGGCAAACAGCATGAAAACGCCACCAGGCTTCGCCAACCGGTGCAATTGCGCATCCGTACTCGCGCGCAAGGCGGCGGTACGGTTCACTCATACCTGGCTGTGCGGCTGCGCCGTCGCGTTTTGCGGTCCAGGTCATATAGAGGACCGGTTTTGCATTGGCTTCTTTTACCCACTCAATCAGATGCGAGCCGCTTTCGTGCATAACATCAAGATCACCCATCGGATGCGCGGTATGCTGCAGCACGACCGCATCATAATTGCCGTAGCGGATATTAAAGCGGACCTCCGGCTGTACCTCATGGAAATCCCAACCCATTCCGCCGTGCGTGAGCATCGTCACCTCGGTCGCAGCACCGGCTTTGCGGCAAATCTCTGCAAAAATCTGCGGCATATCGTTTACGTACGTATGGCTGTTGCCGATAAACAGAACGCGCATGACTTTCTCTCCTTATTTACAGCATGTGTGCACGCAGATAGTCACCGTCAAATGCGCTCAGCATAGCCGGTGCAACGTCAAAAACAGTTTTGCAGCCGCACTCGCCTTTTTTGCTCATGCGGTATGCAGCGCGTGCATACGCAGTGATGACCGAAGCGGTAAACTCCGGATTGGAGTCAAGCTTCAGACTGTATTCGATAATTGCGGTTTTCTCGCTGTTCCAGCCGGTTTTACCGCTGCGGATAACAAAGCCACCGTGCGGAATACCGCTGTGATCGCGTTTCAGTTCATCCATCGAAATGAAATGAACCGTGGTATCGTAATCGGCAAAATAGTTCGGCATCGTCTTGATCTCATTTTCGATGCGCGCAAGATCCGCACCTTCTTTGGCTACAACGAAGCACTCACGCGTGTGCTTTTGACGCGTGGTGAGCTCCGGGTTGCTGCCCGAACGGACTGCTTCAAGTGCCTCGTCCACCGGAATGGTGTACTGTTTTGCGTCAAGAACGCCGTCAATACGGCGGATCGCATCGGAATGACCCTGGCTGACGCCTTTACCCCAGAAGGTATAATCGGCACCCTGCGGCAATACAGCGCTTGCATACGCACGGTTGAGCGAGAACATACCCGGATCCCAGCCAACGGAGATGAGCGCTACGTTTCCGCCTTCTTTTGCGGCAGCGTCAACGTTTGCGAAATGCTCCGGGATCTTCGCGTGGGTATCAAAGCTGTCAACAACGTTATAGAGTTTTGCAAGTGCCGGGGTCTGGACAGGAAGATCGGTTGCGGAACCGCCGCAAAGGATCATAACGTCGATCTCATTGGTGTGTGCGGCTGCTTCATCGGCATGATAAACCGGCACGCCTTCCGTGAGGATGGATACTGTTTCCGGCGGACGGCGCGTAAATACCGCGCACAGCTCCATATCCGGGTTCTGTTTAACCGCACATTCAATGCCGCGTCCGAGATTGCCGTAACCAAAAATGCCAATACGAATCATAAATAATTTGCTCCTTTTGCTATACAGGGAAAAGATTTAACTCAGAATGCGTTGCGGATATAACCGTAAGCAACGCCGATTTTGCCGCCGTTTACAACGAACGCTTTTACAGCGCGCTGCAAAGAGGTTTCCTCTTTGAGTGTAGTAAGGTCGGCAGTATACGATGCACCGAAAAGCCAGCTGAGATAATCCGGTGCTTCTTCGTCGATTTTGAAAATTTCAAAGCGATCCTGGAAGTCGCGGATGTTCGATTCCGGATGCAGCAGCTCACGCAGAGTCGGCGAAAGCAGCCAGGTTTCGCAGAAGTAATCCACATCTTCATATTCCGGATAGAATTTTGCCATGAACGCACGTGCTTCACGCAGCGACTCGCCTACGAGTGCTTTGGAGAAATGAGCATCCGACGGGATGTGGATGGAAAGAACCGGTTTTTCGTCGTATACGAAAAATTCGTATTCCAGTTCGCCGATGCGGAACAGCTGCATCGAGGTCTGGCGATAGGTCCACCAGCCGCGGTCAAAGCATACTTCACCGGTGTTGCGTTTGCGTTCACCGAGGAAACGGGTGAAGCATTTCATCGTTTCAAAGTAAACGAGATCATCAATACCCTTTTGCGCATAAACGTCGTGCTGTCTGCGAGCCGCTTCCAGCGAGCAAGCCAGCATACGGAGATTATCCTCATCTTTCAGATTCGTGTCGATCCACTGATATGCTGCCGGTGCGGTTTCGATGTTCATCAGACCTTTGATCTGCTCGTCGATTTCCGGCGTGTTGAGCTGCGGCATAACCTCTTCAACGCGGCGGGCCAATTCTTCATCCATTTCGATTCCGGTTAATAAATTCTTGAGTTCCATTATCGTTTCTCCTCTCGGATTTTTTGATATGCTTCAGAAAAAGCGATTCACTTTTTCAAATGTACAATTTCTTTTACGGTGAGCGTTTTTCCGTCAACCCAAAAACGGATTTCCATTCCCGCAAATTCCATACCGTAAACACGGGTCGGATCCTGCTGATAAGACGGACG
>JBGUUS010000112.1:0-17938 GCA_045133675.1 Oscillospiraceae bacterium
TGCGATCATCTCCGGTTCCAGCTCATCCAGATGACCACCCATGCCGTTTTTGCTGCGCAGGAGCTGATCTTTGAGCCAGCCACGCGCTGTGACCGAACCGAGATTCAATTTGCTGAACTTGTTGTGAGTCTTAACAACTGCTTTATCCGAACAAATATTCACATTACTCTCTCCTTTTGATCAATTGGAAGGCGAAGTGTGCTTACAGTTTCAGTTTTGCTCCCGTTTCCGGATCGGTCGGATAACCGGAAGAACGCGGTTTGCCGTCTTTTTTCGGATCGCGTACAACACCCTCTTCCGGATACGCCCATCCGTCCACACCGCTGCGGCGGAGCGCGCCAAACATACGGTAGGTAAAGCCGTGGTCGGAGCGTTCGCGTTCCCGCAGGAATTCCTTCATATCCTGACGGGAGGTTACGCCATCCGCCGGACAAACGCTTTTTACAATCGGCAGTTCCGCCTTGCGGACAGCCGCGGCGATATCCTTTTCCGGTGCAAATACCATCGGACGGATCATCGTGATATCCTTGCGCGAAAGATACGTCACCGGCGCAAAACAGCCGACACGGCCTTCGTTGAAAAGGTTCATCATGAACGTCTCGACAACGTCGTTATAGTGATGGCCGAGCGCAAGTTTATTGCAGCCGAGTTCTTTTGTCGCATCGTGAAGCGCGCCGCGGCGCATTCTGGCACAGAGCGAACACGGGCTCTTCTCTTTGCGTTCATCAAAAACGATCTGTCCGATCTGCGTGCGTCGAATCTCGTACTGGACACCGAGTTTTTCGCAGAGTGCAGAGATCGAGCTGTAATCGGTTTCTTTTCCGCCGAAACCCGGATCGAGCGTGATCGCGACAATATCATAGTTGATGCCGATAAAGCGGCGGAGCATCGAAAGGCCGGTCAGCAGTGCGACGGAATCCTTTCCGCCGGAAACGCCGACAGCGATGCGGTCGCCGTCTTCAATCATATGAAATTCTGTGATGGCTTTTCGCATATATCCGATTACACGCTGCATACTGTATTCTCCTTTTTCTTTTTGCAATAGATCACCGCGAGCACGACCAGCGTGCCGCAGAACACACCGGCACTGTCGAGCAGTACATCGGCAACCATTCCGGCGCGGTCCGGAACAAGCGTCTGAATAAACTCATCAAGCACCGCCCAGAAACAGCCGAGCAGCGGCGCGGTGAAATCCCATTTCCGCGGAAACAGGCCGTATGTGCGGAAAGTATTCACCAAAAGTGTGCCCAGCACAAAATACTCGGCAAAATGTGCACCTTTGCGGATCAGCGTATGGAGCAATTCCTCGCCGATGGGCAAAAACTGCAGTAAAAACGCCGTGATCGATCCGCTCATCGCACCGGAAGTCTCGCCGGTATTGAGCGACTGCGAAAAAATGAACAGACCCCAGAATACGGTGATGCAGGTCCAAAGAATTCGTTTTTTCATGCACTCACCCACGGAATTTCTTTTTCTGCTGCTGTTTGCGGTATTTATCAACGGAAACACCCATATAGCGTTTAAAAACGGTCTTAAAATAGAACACGGACGAGAAATTATAGCCGAACACGACCTCCGAGAGGTTCTTTTTCGGCTGCGCGAGTTCTTTCGCCGCCGCTTCCAGCTTCATGCGCAGGATATATTCCTTCGGCGCAAAGCCGAGCTGTTTTTCAAACTTCTCTTCAAATTCGATGCGCGGCAGCTTGCTCGCTTCGCGCAGATCCTCTGTGTCGATACCTTCGCGGATATGGCGCAGCAGATACTGTTTTGCTGCATCGATCTCCGGCGAGAGCACCGCCGCAGCCGCCGGCGCCTCCAGAAGCGTCGTCAGTGCATAGACGAACAGAACGCGGCCTTTTAAAGAAGCGGCACTGCCGCCTTTCTGCAAAAGCTTGAAGCTTTCGCGGAACAGTTCGTAGACATTCGGCGGGATGTGGAACAGACGCGTCTCGCAGGAGTACAGACGCGCGCGGATAAAATGTGTCTCCGCTTCGGTCAGACCGAGCAGCGGACCGCTTGCATTGAGCTGAAACCACAGCATTTCACCCGCAGAATCGTTTGCGGGATCGCCGGAATGGAGTTCGTCCGGATGCGTCAAAAACGCATTTTCCGGATAAACGGTATAGGCAACGCCGCTCGCAGTCAGTGTGCGCGTGCCGCTTTCCAGCAAAACGCACTCATATTTGTCGCGATGGCGATGATTGATCAGCGGTAAAACGGCGTCTTCGCCTTTTGCACAGGCGAAAACCGGAATTCCCGGAAGTCCGTGGCGCTCAGGCGTGAGCACATAGCGGTATCCGGGTTCTTTCTTGGAAGACATAATATAAACACCTCAAACGGATTTCATAGGATTATAGAGAACTGTCGAGATAAAACAGCCGCTCGACAGCAGCGGCGCATCCGCACAGATGGCGGTTCCGGCCTTCCAGGTCGGTATACTGTGTCGGCACGCCGGTGATCGGCTGTGCGGTTTCTTCACTGAAACCGACACCCGAAAGATAAATCTTCTCCGGACGAAGCAGACGGATGTAATCGCCCGCAAGCTTTAACGGGTCAATGTCTCTGCAGGCAAACGAGAGCATATTCTGCGAGCCGCTGTAAACGCGTCCGTCCGTGAGCATCGCAACTTCGGCCGTGCGTCCGTCCACGTGCAAGAGCAGCGCGTTTTTCACATTCTCGCCGAAAAACAGCCGCTGTGCCAAAAGTGCACCGGCCGCGGCGCGCACCGTTACGATCGGCAGGTTCAAGCCATGCGCGAGATCTCGCTTTAACCGCAGGAGCTTTTCACTTCCCGTTGCACCCTCGATCAGGTCTGCGGCGCGGTCTTCCACGGCAACACCGATACCGAGCACGCTTTTTTGCGGGATATAATTTTCCTTGAGGATCGCCTGTGTGAGTTCGGCGATCGCGCCGAGAATATCGCGGTACGTCATATCGGCGGTGGAAAGGCTTCTTCTTTCAAGCGATGCACCCGAAAGATCGGTCAGACCGACCGAAAGTGTGCCGTTTCCGATCACAGCGCCGAACGCAAGCCGGCAGGACGGTTCGATCTGCAAAAGGACTTTGCGGCGGCCGCGCTTCTGCTGGCCCTGCGGAATTTCTTCTTTTTCATTTAAAAGACCTTCATCGATCATCTCGTTCGTTAAAACGGTCATTGCCGATTTGGTCAGACCGAGTTTTGCGGCGAGGTCAATGCGCGAAATGCCGCCGCTTTGCCGGATCAGATTCAAAATCAAAAGCTGTGTCTGCGTTTTGCGGTCAAGCCGCAGATCAAGCGGTGTATGCACATCGTTCCCTCCTTACACAAAATGCGGTATCCTCCAATAGGATACCGCATTTTGAAGCGCAATATATGAACATTTTGTTAATTGTTTCACTCATTTTGGATCCGGATTTCTTCGGCCAATTCTTCCAGCGTCAGCGCATCCAGTTCTTCGCCCGTATAGCTGTCGCTGTAAATCCAGCCGCCTTGCCGCGATTCGATCGAACCGCTGTAAGACGGAGCATCCCATCCGGCCTCTTTAAGCACCGTGTGCGTTTCCTTCATAAGGCGCGCAAGATTTTCCGGTGTAATATCCTCCGTATCGGTGCGGACAAGGAGTTCGCCCTGCATTTCGTGCAGAAGTCTCCGGTCAAGCGGTGCATTCAGAGTGAACAGCCCATAATCCGGCTCCGGAACTTCCGGCGAAACGTGCTGGTTGAAAAACGCGCTGTGCTTCTCCATTCCCGGAACGGTCGCAATCAGCGGATTGATGATCTGCTGATACTCGTCACAGAGGCGGGTAAACATTGCACCGCGTTTGGTGACGTCTTCTTCATAGCTGTCATGGATAATATGGCTTCCGTCACGGGTTGTGATGGTAAAGGCAATATCCGCCGATTCCGGAGATTGCACGCGGATATAGTAGTCTGCGAATTTGAAATCATAATTCACACCCACTACATCCAGGCTGAGATGCGGATACGTTTCGGCAAGATACGCTTTTCCGGCGGAACGCGCCATCAGCATCGTGATCGGATTGCCGGTGAACGAAAACATCAGGTTGCAGCAGAAAACGACAAGAAGGAGTGCGGCGGCAATGGCAAGGAGTTTGAGCCAGATATAGCGGCCCTTCCGCAGTTTTCCGATACCCCAATGCAGCAGCCAGCCGATCAAAAGGCCGATACCGACGAATACGACACAGATGGTGCCGAAGATCATGCCGCTGTATAAGCCGCTGATCAGGTACGAGTCGGATGTGAACAGGTATCGCAGGAAAATACCGATAAAGGTAACGCTCGGTGCGATCCAGCACCATTTTTTCAGGAGAAAATACGAAGCGATGCCAACCGCCGGAAAAAGAACGAAGTTATAAAACATCGCAAAGTCGTCCATCATCACCACACCGGCCAAAATACCGAGCAGGAGCATGGCGAATGCACCGGAAAAGAGTTTCTTTTTGAACCGGCGCAAAAGCTTTGCGTCATCCGGCGGCGTAACCGGCGGTGCGATTCCCATCAATGCGGCACATTCCGCACAGGAAGCGCAGTGTTCGGAAACGATCGCTTCGCTCGGCTGACTCGCCGCGCCGTCAAGCACCAACGGGATCAGATCGCGGATCGTTTCGCACGGGATCTTCGTCATAACAATTCCTCCTTTTCCAGTTCGGATATCAGCGATTTTCGCACACGGAATTCGATAACGCGTGCGGAATTTTCGGAAATCGCAAGGTGTTCGCCGATCTCGGCATACGAATAACCGGCAACGCGCATATAGAATACGTTGCGCTCACGTTCGCTCTTTTGCGCCATCAGCCGGTGCACCGTAAAAAGCAGTTCGCGCCGGTCAATGTGTTCTTCCAGCGGGATTTCCCAGTAAGAGAGCATCTGTGCCTCTTCTTCGGGCAGGCGCTTTTTCCGCAGCTTCTGCAGCCAGAGATTCCGCATAATTCCAAAAAGCCACGTTTTAACCGTAGCTTCACCGCGAAAACGCGAAGAGGCGGTGATAGCCTTTGTGAAAGTTTCCATCAGGAGATCTTCCGCGTGCTGTGCGTCTTTTTCCAAAAACAGCGCATAGCGGAACAGGTCGGCGTAATATTCACGGAACAGTTCATCAATTGTCTGCACGCGGATTCCCTCCTCTCATTTATCCGTTCACCCTATCAGTCGCACGAAACCGAAAAACGTTACAGCTGTGCGCGATATTTTCCCGGAGAAATGCCAACCGTGCGCTTAAACTGCCGCAGGAAGTGCTCCACGCTGTTATATCCGCAGGCGGCAGCAATCTGCGCAACCGATCCGCTGCCGCTTCTGAGCAGATACTGTGCGTGTTCAATACGGCTTTGGATCAGATCCTGCGTGAGTGTTGCACCGAAAAACGAGCGGTATAAATGCTGAAAACGCGATACGCTCAAATGGACACGCTCCGCCAGTTCTTCCAGGCGGTATTCCTTTTCGGGCGCACGGAACATCTCCTGCCGGATTTCGGTGAATTCCTCGTAGTATCCGCTCTCGTAGTGTCTGCCCTGACGCAGCACATCAGCAAGCTTATAAATAAGCGTGCGGATCTGCAAATCGATGATCTGCGGTGAATGATCCTCTTTCAGCACCGCTTCCGCGGCGATATCGTTCATTAAATAGGAGACAGCCTTCGCATCGCGCACCGGAAAGGCGGTGTTCAGCGGAATCCCGAGTTCTTCCAGAAGTGCGGCCGGGTCGTCGCCGTCAAAAAACACGCCGTCATGCGTATAATCGGCCGCCTCGTTGTAATAAAGCTGTTTGGCCCAGCGCGAGAAAATAATGCAGGAATTCTTCGGCACATCGACGAGTTCGCCGTTTTGCCAGAGAGTAAGCGGCTGTTTAAACAGCAGAATCGTATACATATCGTTTCCGCCCGGCCGGTCGATCACAAAACCTTTTTCATGGCGGAAATCCAGAATATGGTGAACGAGATTGAACATTTCTCTTCTCCTTTCGCAGCAGAAAAGATCAACTTTTTAACATCATACATCATTGCCAAAAAGAATGCAAGAGACTATGATAAAAGAAGAGAAATTTTACAAAAGAGAGGTGTTTTCACATGTACGCAGAGTCGTATATCGGTATCGTACAGAAAACGATTGAAAAGGCCTGGAACGAGCAGACCGACGTTATCGATCAAATCGCCTCGGCGATCCGCACGGCGCTGATGAGCAAACACAGCGTTTTCATCTTCGGATGTTCGCATGCAGGCATTATTGCCGAGGAGGTCTTTTACCGTACGGGCGGTCTCGCAGTTATCAACCCGATCTTCTTCCCGGGATTTATGCTGAACACACGCCCGATCACGATGACAAGTCAGCTTGAACGCGTGGATGGTCTCGGCAAAATTATTCTGAAAGAAAACCGTGTAAAAGAAGGCGACGTTCTGATCATCCATTCGGTTTCCGGCCGCAATAACGTTCCGGTCGAAATGGCGATCGAAGCGAGAAAGCTGGGCGTCACCACCGTTGCGATTACGAATATCGCATATTCTTCGGCTGTAACTTCGCGCCATCCTTCCGGCAAGCGCCTGTTTGAGGTCTGCGATCTCGTTCTCGATAACAAAGGTGATGTCGGCGATGCGGCTGTCACGCTCGAAGGTCTTCCAGAAAAGATCGGTCCGACCTCCACAGCTGTCGGCGCAGCACTTATCAACGCGGTCGTTATCGAAACAGTCGGCAAAATGCTCGAAGACGGCAAGATCCCTCCGGTATTTTTAAGTGCAAACTTAGACGGCGGCGACGAACACAACAAACGCATCTTCGAAGAATACGCCGATCAGATTTTCTATAACTGAGGTGTACTATGCGATATTATCTGGCTATGGACGGCGGCGGCACAAAGCTGCAGGGCATTTTGTTTGATGAAGAAGGTAATATCCACGGCACAGGGCTTTCCGGCGGTATCAACGGCAACGTACACGCACCCGAAGCGGTTCAGGAACATTTCCGCGACTGTATGCGTCAGCTTTTCTCAGCACCGGATGCGCCAAAGGAGATCGAAGCGATCTATCTCTCGCAGGGTATGATCCGCGGCCACGACGTTGCATCGGAATTCGTGCACTATAAACAGGCGATCGGCGCGGGCGAAGGCGTAATTGGTTTGCTCGCCTGCGGTCTGACCGACGGTATCTGTGCACTTGCCGGAACCGGCAGTGATATTTTCTACGTGCAAAACGCAAAAGAAAAACGCGTTTACGGCGGTTGGGGTTATATGATGTCGGACGACGGAAGCGGCGTATGGGTTGGCGCACAGGCGGCAAAATCCTATATTCTGACGCGCACGAAGATCAAAGAGCGAAGCCTTCTGCATCAGATGATCGAAGATGAGCATCCGGAGCTGCTCGAAAAAAGAGGCGGCATGATCGAGGCGGTATACCGCAGCAAATCCCCGGCATATTACCTCGGCACGCTCTGCCCGATCGTCAACCGCGCCGCAAAGGCCGGTGACGAAACCGCAATCGAAATTTTAAGACGCGGCGGCGAACTTCTTGCGCAGGAAGCCTGTGCGCTGATCGCCTCGCTCGATGTTCCCGAGGATCTTTCTCTCGGCACAACCGGCAGCGTCTTCCGTTACTGCAAACCGCTCTATGAAGCGTATGCGGAACATATGAAACAGGCTTATCCCAAAATGGTGCTGCACAAACCGCGTTTTGAGCCGGTTGTCGGTGCCATGATCTATGGACTTCTGCAAGCGGGACACACGCTTGATGAAGATATGATGCGCCGTCTGGACGAAACATGCGGTGCATACCGAATCAAAGAAGAGTAACAAGGAGGATTTTATCATGAATTTAATCGACCGTTATCAGGAGAGAATTGCACAGCAGCTCGATACCGTATGCAAAACCCAGCACGACGTCTGCGTGGAAGTCGGCAAAAAAATGGCTGAAATCGTTGCAAAAGGCGGCGCAGTACACGTTTTCGACACCGGACATATCGTAAACAGCGAGCTGATCTACCGCGGCGGCGGCGTTCTGTTCCTCAAATCCTTTAAATACGATCTCGCAGTGGATGACCGCGTCCGTCCGCGTGACCGCAGCTCCGTTGACAAGAGCATGGTTGGCCTTGCTGCATACGCACTCCGCAAATCCGAAGCACTCCCGGGCGATATGATCGTTATCGGTTCCGTTTCCGGCAAGAGCTTAAACGTTATCGACCTCGCAATCGAAGCAAAAAAATTCGGTCTGACCGTCGTTGCTCTCACCTCTCTGGCATACTCCAAAGAAGTGGAAAGCCTGCATCCGTCCGGAAAACGCCTGTTTGAATGCGCTGACTACGTCATCGACAACTGCGCTCCGGCTGCAGAAGCAATGCTTGAGATCGAAGGTGTTGACGTTCGTTTTGCAGCAGCTTCCGGTATTTCCGCAGCAGTTGCTCTGTGGAGCGTTTGCGCACAGGCTGTTGATACCCTGATGAAAGACTACAACATCACGCCTTCCATCCTGAAGAGCGAAAACTTTGCAGACGGTCCGGCATACAACACCCGTATGAAAGACCGCTATGCTGAAACCGGTTATTAATCAAAAAGGAGCCTATCATGGACGAAAAACTGCGTAAAATCTTAGACAGCACAAACGACGTCCATATCCCGATGCCGATCGAGGAAAAAGACACAGCGGAATACCGTCTGCGTCAAAAAGAAGTCCTCGCGGGTAAAGTTGTGGACAATATGGAATCGCTCGATAAATGGCGTGCACTGACATACAGCGTTTCGGCTGCAGTTGCAACCAACTATGATCCGGATGCACAGGATCCGAACAAACAAGTCACAAAGCTTTCGCTGAGTGATGAATATTTCGTAGAAGGCAGTCATTCTCTCCGTTTTGACTGTCCGACGAACCTGCCGAAGCTCAACGATATCGCTCCGGGCCGTATTTACGCCGTTCCGACGGCAATGTGCCTCGTTGATCGCGAAAACTGGGAAGAATACAACCGTCTTTCCGTATGGATCCGTCCGCACGCACCGGGCATTAAAACGCTCACTCTGCGTATGCAGCTGTATAATGACGGCGAACACAAAGTTCCGGATAAATACGACCGCGAAGGCGCGCACAACATCACGCTGAAAGCGGACGAATGGAACCACGCCGTGCTCGAGATTCCGTATCTTGCACGCGACTGCGTCACCGGCGTCGGCTTTGAATACGACATGGTCGGTCACGAAAACGACGCGGTTGACCAGGTTACCTTCTGGATCGACAAACTGGAAATTCAGAAAGTTGACTGCGACGTATATGAAGGCTGGATCCCGAAAAATGACCGCCTCGTCTACTCCGGCTCGGGTTATCAGCCGGGCTCGCCGAAAGTTGCGCTCGCTTCCGGCATTGAAGCGAAAAAATTCCGTGTCGTTGAGACCGAAACCGGCCGCATCGTGCTGGAAAAACCGGTTGAAACGATCGAAAACCGCCTTGGTACTTTCCAGCTTCTCGACTTCACCGAGATCATGGACGAAGGCAAATACATGCTCACCGCCGGCGATATTTACTCGCGCGTATTCGAAATCGGCAACGACAACTGGGAACGCTCGGTATGGCACGTCCTGAACTTCTTCCTCGCAGAACGCTGCGGCTATGACGTACTAGGCAAACACCGCGCCTGCCACGGTGATCTGCTGCTCGTTCACGACGGCAAATCCATCGTTGCAAACGGCGGCTGGCACGATGCTGCCGACGTTGCACAGAGCCTGCCGAACACCTCCGACGGCGTTATCGCGCTCTGCCTGCTTGCTATTTCTCTCGAAGGCAAAGGTCACGACCGCCTGCGCGACCGCGTCATCGACGAAGCACGCTGGGGTCTTGACTATGTTCTGAAAATGCGCTTCGGCGACGGTTTCCGCGGCACATACTCCTCGGCATCCATCTGGACCGACGGTGTCATCGGCTCGCATGACGATATCACCACGCAGGCCTCCGACAACGCATTTGATAACTTCGGTGCGGCATACGCAGAAGCACTCGGCGCAAGAGTATTCGCAGACCGTGATGCTGACTATGCACGTTGGTGCAAGAACATCGCAGCGGAAGACTACCGCTTCGGTATGGAAGTCTGGAAGAAAGCCGACGCACTTGAAGAGCGTCCGTACCGTTTTGGCGGTCAGCCGTTCGTAAACTCCGATATTATCGACGCGCAGATCACGCCGATGGCCGCTCTCGCTGCCGCAGAGCTCTATAAACTCACCGGCGACGACGCATACACCGAAGAAGCTGTCGTCTTTATGAACCGTCTGATCTCCTGCCAGCAGCAGACCTTCACCGACTGGGAAAAACCGATGACCGGTTTCTTCTACCAGGACCGCGACCGCGATCTGATCTGGCATCACTATCATCTGTCCTATTCGCAGCTTCCGGAACTCGCGCTGCGCACCATGTGTGAGGTTTATCCGGATCACGCCGAATATATGAACTGGTACACTGCTCTTGCATTGAGCGGCGCATACTATAAAGCGATTGCTCGTTTCTCGGCACCGTACGGTCTGATCCCGGCAGGTATTTACCACGAGGACGAAGGCAATATGCCGATCGGCAAGCTGCAAAACGGCGACCGTTCCTTCACACAGGAAGAATCGCACGCATACTATAAAAAACTCGTTCAGCAGGGCGCTCCGCTCGGCAACGGTTATTATGTCCGCACCTATCCGGTATGGTTCAGCTACCGCGGCAACTACAACGTTATGCTCTCCGAGGCCGTTGCAATGACCGCTTCCTCGACCTACCGCAGCGACTGTGCGCTGCAGAACGCCGCTCTCGATTCCTATCGCTTCATCGTCGGTCAGAACCCGTTCGGTCAGTCCACGATGGTCGGCGAAGGCTATGATTTCGTTCAGCACTATGCCGTTCAGCCGGGCCAGTCCGCCGGTTCGCTCACCGTTGGTATGCAGAGCTTCGAAGAAAAAGACGCACCGTTCTGGCCGCAGGTCGATACGGCAACGTATAAAGAAGTCTGGATCTGCTCCGCAACGAAATGGATCCACGGCATGGCCGATACCTTCCCGGCGGCAGTTGTAAACGGCTGCATCAAAGCGGATGCTGTCACCTTTACGCACAATCTCGGCAAGGTATATACCGCAAAACCGCATGCACTCTCGGGTTACTATGAGATCGAGCTCCCGACCGGTATCTATACGATGACTGCAAACGGCAAATCCCGTAAACTTGCTGTCGTAACCGGCCGCACCTATACGATCAACGAGATCTACGATCTCAGCGTCGCAAGCGCAGTGGAAGGCGACACACTCACCCTTACCATTACTTCCGACACCGCAAAAGACCTCCTCATCCGTGTAAGCGGCGCAGAAGGTCTCCCGGCGGAAGCCGCTGTTGAAGCAGGCAAAGCGCTCACACTCACCGCTAAGATCACCGATCCGGCTCGTCCGTACGTCGGCATCGTTATGCCGAAGGATAACCGCGACGATCGTTATGAGTTTGCGGACGCACGCCTTGAAACGATGGGACAGTAAACGGAGGCATATATGATTTACGATCCGAAACGATATCTGCGCGGTGTTGCAGATACGTACGCCGAAGAGATTGAAAGCGGCCTCGATTTCTGGGCCGAGCACGGCGTTGACTGGGAAAAAGGCGGTCTTGTAACGTATCTTGACCGCGAAGGCAACTGGTATCTCGACGAAAAGCAGGGCTGGTTCACCGGCCGTGCAATGTATTCCTTCGCGCGCGGCTATAATGACTTTAAGAAAAAGCAGAAATGGCTGGACGCAGCTTTGAATCTCTATGATTTTCTGATCGCGCACCAGTTCATTCCGGGCGAAAACGGCAAACTCTATCACAACATGGATCGCGACGGCAATCCGTGCTCGCCGCATCCGAAAGCATGCAAACCGGGTGCCTCCTGGAATCCGAGCCTGCATGACGAGAGCTTTGCCGTAATGGGTCTTGCCGAACTCTACCGTGCAACGGGCCGCGAAGACGTCAAACAGACGCTCTACCGCCTGTTCAACGTACAGCAGTTCATTTTCCGCAACCCGGATTTCTTCAAAAACGGTAAGCTTGCGCCGAAAGACGTACAGCCGAAAGTCGGTCTCGGCACGCTGATGTCGCTGCTCTGCTCCGTGCAGACACTGCGCCAGTGCGACCCGTCGCGCGAAGCAATGTACACCGAGTGCATCGCAACGTATATCGACGAGGTATTCAAGTACTACTACATTCCGGAACGCAAACTGCTCACCGAGCAGGAAGTCGACTGCCCGGGTCACAGCATGGAAGTCGCATGGTTCATGCTCGCAGAAGGTATGTACACGAAGAACCAGAAGCTCATTGACACCTGCGCCGACATCGTCATGACTCTCTTTGACATGGGTTGGGACAAACAGTACGGCGGCTTCATCGTGCTGATGAACTTTGAGGGCCGCGCCGCATTTGATATCTGCGGCAATCTCAAATACTGGTGGCCGAACAACGAGCTGCTGATCGGTCTGATGTACTCCTATATCGGCACCGGACGCATCGAGTTCCTCGAGCGTTACCGCCAGGCACACGAATGGGTCTTCGCGCACTTCCCGGACCGCGAAAAAGGCGAATGGTACGGCTACTTGAACCACGACGGCACGCCGCTTTCTCACACGAAAGGCGACAACCAGAAAGGTCCGTATCACCTGTACCGCAGCTTTTATGCGATCAAAGATCTGATCGAGACATATCTCGCCAAAGAAGAAGCATAAACGAAAACCTCCCGAACGGAAAGCCGTTCGGGAGGTTTTTTCGCTGTATCCGAATTGAATTAGGAACAGGTATGACAGGTATCATACGGAATAAACTTGCCGCAGTTCGTACAGTTATAATCATTGAGAGCATGTCTAGCGCAAGTTCCGTTACTTCCATCCGCTAACGGTTTTCCGCATTTGACACAGCCTTTGGTACAGGTATGGCAAGTCTTTTTCGGGACAAATTCGCCGCAATGCATGCACTCCATATCTTTAATCCAGCGAGTGCAAGTACCGTTAGTACCATCGCCGTTTACTTTGCCGCAATGGACACAATAAATATGTCCTTCAGAGCGAGCAGAGCAGCTATGACATACATTAGCCGGAACGAACTCGCCACAAGTTCCGCAATATCGATCCTTATCACTTTTCGAACACCACATTTCTTCGCCGCGAGGTTCGCTTTGCAATCCACAGATTTCACAGTACTGTATCGGATTCGGTGGCGTACTGGTTAATTCATCCAACCAAGTATATAAGATCTGTCCGTTGTATTTAAACTTATATTTTTCGTCGTTTTTTCCTATAACCAATACTTCTGTATCCGGGTTTATCCAACAACTATCGGAGTCCCAGCAATCAGAACCTACAAACGCAAGGCAATGACCATCCGTATACATAACTTCATTTACCGCTATCCAATTCAGTTCTTCCGAATCTGGTTTCAATTCGTCTTCTGTTGTATCATCGTGATATGCATTGTCCTCATTCACTTCGTAGTCCGTCGGTTTGGTATAGGTCAGATATTCGGACATAACACATACTTCTTCGCCGTTTACGATAATCTTGCTCCAACCGTTTGAGCCGATCGCTGTGCGCGTGTACTTATTGCAATAGTATACCATACCTACTTTTTCGAAATTGGTTCCCGGACCTTTCCGGATATTTGCTGTGCAGGACGTCCATACAGACTCATTTACTTTCGTCCATGTTACACCGTTTTCTTCGTATGTATTGGCGACAGCGCTGCTCTCCTCGGCACTACTCTCTTCCTCGGAGCTTTCCTCTGCCGAACTCTCTTCACTGCTTTCGTTTACTTCAAATGTTTCTTTCTCTTCGCCGCGGGTCAGCGTCACAGAAAAAGACTTCTCATTCGCTTTGGCATAATTTCCAATCGCATCCTTTGCGTGTGTCAGTATCGCTTCGCTGTTTTCCTCATTCTCCGATTCAACGCTGATGGAAATTTCCGCGTCACCATCAAGATATCCCGCACCATCAATCACTTCGACGAGTTCTCCAATAATTTCTGCAATGCTCTTTCCACCATATTCGGAAATTTCATTCATAAGTTCGCCCGCGTCATCATTGAGCGCTTCGATCTTCGTAACCTTATTCTCCGCATCAAAATGAACAGCGAATTGCGGGTTAACGCTGAGATACAGCACACCGACCTTTTCCAAACCACTTTCGGCGCACCCTGTGAACATAGCAAGACAAACTACAATCGCCATCACAAAAGCAATTGCTTTTTTCATTCTAATTCCTCCTTAATGTAACATACTGTTACATTTTTATTGTAACAAATCGTTACAATAAAAGCAAGGGTGATTTGATGAAGGGCTTAAAAGAAATCAGGAAAAAGCGGAATATAAACCAGCTGAAAGCAGCAATGGATCTTAATATCTCGCGCGAATCCATTTCGTATTACGAAAACGGGAAACGTGAACCTTCGCTTGCACTTCTCATTGCTATGTCCGAATACTTCAATGTTTCGATACACTACTTGATCACTGGTGAAGAATTTACACCCAAATAGCCGATTAACCATAAACGAAAACCTCCCGAACGGAAAGCCGTTCGGGAGGTTTTTTCGCTGTAAAAATGGAGTTTTAACCGAAAGCGGATGCTTAGTACATGCCGCCCATGCCCGGAGCTGCTGCCGCTGCCGGTTCTTCGGTCTTGATATCGGTGATAAGCGACTCGGTGGTAAGGACCATAGCCGCAACGGATGCTGCATTCTGCAGAGCACTTCTGGTGACCTTCGTCGGGTCAACGATGCCTGCTTCGATCATATCGCAGTATACTTCGTTGTAAGCGTCAAAGCCGAAGCCGACTTTGTCTGCGGTGATGATCTTGTCGATGATAACGCTGCCTTCGAGACCTGCATTCTTTGCGATCTGGCGAACCGGCTCCTCGAGCGCTTTGCAAACGATGGAGATACCGGTCTTCTCGTCGCCGTAGGTGGTGTCAACGAGAGCGAGAACCGCCGGGATAGCGTTGAGGCAAGCCGTACCGCCGCCTGCAACGATGCCTTCTTCAACAGCCGCTTTGGTTGCTGCAAGAGCGTCCTCGATGCGGAGTTTTTTCTCTTTCATTTCAATCTCGGTTGCTGCACCAACGCGGATAACTGCTACACCGCCTGCGAGTTTAGCGAGGCGCTCCTGCAGTTTTTCGCGGTCGAAATCGGAAGTCGTGGTCTCGATCTGTGCGCGGATCTGGCCGATGCGTGCGCGGATCTCGTGCGGATCGCCTGCGCCGCCAACGATGATGGTGTTCTCTTTCTGAACTTTAACCTGTTTTGCCTGACCAAGCTGAGCGAGAGAAGTCTCCTGCAGTTCAAGGCCGAGGTCGGAGCTGATAACCTGTGCGCCGGTGAGGATTGCGATATCCTGCAGCATTTCTTTTCTGCGGTCGCCAAAGCCCGGAGCTTTTACTGCAACGCAGGTGAATACGCCGCGCAGTTTGTTGACAAGCAGGGTTGCGAGCGCTTCGCCTTCGATGTCTTCTGCGATGATAACGAGCTTACGGCCGGTTTTAACGATCTGCTCGAGAAGCGGCATTAGATCCTGAATGTTGGAGATCTTTTTGTCGGTTACAAGGATGAGTGCATCGTCGATGACAGCTTCCATCTTGTCGGTATCGGTGCACATATACGGCGAAATGTAGCCGCGGTCAAACTGCATACCCTCTACAACTTCGCTGTAGGTCTCTGCGGTTTTGGATTCTTCAATGGTGATAACGCCGTCAGCGGAAACTTTCTCCATCGCCTCTGCGATCAGGTTGCCGACGTTTTCGTCAGCGGAAGAAACGGTTGCAACGCGAGCGATATCGGTCGTGCCGGAAACGGTTTTGGAGTTTTCGATGATTGCTGCAACAGCTGCGTTAACTGCCTTCTGGATACCTTTTTTGAGAACCATCGGGTTTGCGCCTGCAGCAACGTTTTTCATACCCTCGCGAACGAGAGCCTGTGCAAGCAGCGTTGCGGTGGTGGTGCCGTCGCCTGCTGCATCGTTGGTTTTGGTTGCAACTTCGCGAACGAGCTGTGCGCCCATGTTCTCGAATGCGTTTTCAAGCTCAATCTCTTTTGCGATGGTAACGCCGTCGTTGGTGATCAGCGGAGCGCCGAATTTTTTATCCAGAACAACGTTGCGGCCTTTCGGACCGAGGGTGATTTTTACGGTATCTGCGAGTTTATCGATACCGGTCTGAAGCGCTTTTCTTGCTTCTTCGCCGTAAATAATCTGTTTAGCCATGGGTAATCTCCTTTCGAATTACAAACGGAATCAGTCAATTTTTGCAAGAACGTCAGCCTGACGCAGGATGGTGTACTCAACACCGTCCAGCTTCACTTCCGTGCCGGCATATTTGCTGATGAGAACGCGGTCGCCTACTGCAAGTTCCATTTTCACTTCTTTGCCTTCTACGATGCCGCCCGGTCCAACTGCAACAACTTCTGCAATCTGCGGTTTTTCTTTTGCAGCGCCTGCAAGGATAATGCCGCTCTTGGTGGTCTCTTCGGTCTCTACCATTTTGATGACGACTCTGTCGCCCAGAGGTTTGATATTCATAATAGGATCCTCCTGTTTCAATCTCTTTTGGCACTCGGTATATGCGAGTGCTAACTGAATACTATTTTACCTGTTTTGAATGAAAAATCAATCCTTATAATGTGAATAATTTGCGAATTGTCAAAATAAATATGTCACACGCTGTCGAAACAAGGCTTTTTCGGCATTTTGCTAAACTTAGAGTTGCATTTGGTTTTTTGGTGCGTTATAATATCAACATAATTTTAAAATCTGTCGAAAGAAGGAATTCTTCATGGCTGGCAATTATGTCATCATCACAGAAACCACCTGCGATCTTCCGCAGGAATACTACGCCAAAAACGATATCACCGCCATCACCTTAACATATGCACTCGACGGCACCGAATATGACGGTTCTTTTGAAAACTCCTTAAGCCCGAACCTGTTCTATGACAAACTGCGCAAAGGCATTATGGCAAAAACCTCGGCGGTAGGTCCGGAGACTTTTTCCAACGTATTTGAACCGGTTCTGGAATCCGGACGCGACATTCTTTATGTCGCTTTCTCCTCCGGCCTTTCGAGCACGTATCAAAACGCCTGCATCGCAAAAGATGAGCTTTTGGAGAAGTATCCGAACCGCCGCATCTTCATCGTGGATTCGCTTGCGGCTTCTCTTGGCGAAGGTTTGCTCGTTGACCTCATCCTGCGCTATTCGAAAAACGAACTGGACGTTGAAGCGCTCGCGGCATACGCCGAATCGGTCAAGCAGAATGTCTGCCACTATTTCACCGTTGACGATCTGAACCACCTGTATCGCGGCGGCCGTGTTTCCAGAACAACTGCGTTTGTCGGCACGATGCTCGGCATTAAACCGATCCTGCACGTCGACGAAAACGGAAAGCTCATCAACATCGGTAAAGTCCGCGGACGCAAAGCGTCGCTCGACGCTCTCGCCGCAAAAATGGAAGCAAAGATCAAGGGCTTCGATAATCCGTACGTCTTTATCTCCCATGGCGACTGCCTCGACGACGCAAAATACGTTGCGGCAAAAATCAAAGAGAAATACGGCATCAAGACTGAGATCATCAACCACGTCGGTCCGGTCATCGGTTCTCATTCCGGCCCGGGCACAGTTGCACTGTTCTTTATCGGCTGTAACCGCATCGAAAGCAAATAACACAATTTACGGGATCCGCTCTTTCGGATCCCGTTTTTTCTTGACAAATCCGCATTTTCGGCGTACGCTTAAACTAAACCATAATCAAACAAAACGAGAGGACGGATTTTATGGATACGATCAAACTTACCGACAAAAAACAGGTCCGCATGATTGCGCACCGCGGCGTCAGCAGTCTGGAAATCGAAAACACGAACGCGGCGTTTATCGCGGCAGGCAACCGTTCGTACTACGGCATCGAATCGGACGTTTACGTCACGCGCGATAAAAAATTCATCATGCACCACGACCAGAC
>JBGUUS010000113.1:0-14043 GCA_045133675.1 Oscillospiraceae bacterium
AATAAAATATAAAACGCCAACCACCCCGATTAAAAATTTCGGGGCCAAAAAACCAAAAAAAACAAAACACACCCCCGAAGGGGAAGATTATACAAAAAAAAAAAACACCGCCGGATAACCGGCGGTTTTTTATTGCAAAGCAGTGTTATTTCGCAGAGTTCTCGTATGCTTCTACCATCTTTTTGACCATCTGGCCACCGATAGAACCAGCTTCTCTGGAGGTGAGTTCACCGTTGTAACCCTGTTTCAGGTTTACACCTACTTCGTTTGCAGCTTCCATTTTGAAACGGTTCATTGCTTCTTTAGCCTGCGGGACCATGATCTTGTTACTGGACTTAGCCATTGTATTTTTTCACTCCTCTTGGCCGATATCGGCCGATACGTTTCTTTTGTGTGTTTGCAAGTGTAGTATGTGATCAATACAATGAAATATGAAATGCAAAATTTGCCGAAATTCGCTTCCCGACTTCCCTTTTGCGTTTCCTTGATTTTTGCAGATTATAAGCGTATAACATCAATTAGACAAAAAATAAAAGCAGGTCATACGACCTGCTTTTATTTTGCTCGGAAACCCGATTATTTAGCCATTTTAGCAACTTCTTCTGCGAAGTTGTCTTCTTTCTTCTCGAGGCCTTCACCTTTTTCGAAACGAACAAAGGAATCGATCTCGATGGAGCCGCCCATGGCTTTAGCGGTGTCAGCAACGTACTGAGCAACAGATCTGTCGCCGTCTTTAACGAATGCCTGGTCAACAAGGCAGATATCTTTGAAGAATTTCTTGATACGGCCGATAACCATTTTCTCAGCGATGTTAGCCGGTTTGCCTTCGTTCATAGCCTGTGCAGTGAGGATCTCTTTCTCTTTTGCAACAACTTCAGCCGGAACAGCAGCCTCGTTGAGGTACTGCGGAGCAACTGCAGCGATCTGCATAGCGATGTCTTTTGCGAAAGCATCGAACTCAGCGTTGTCAGCAACGTTGGTGTTGAATTTAACCATTACGCCGATTTTGCCAGCGCCGTGTACATAGGTAACCAGGTCGCCTTCGAAACGAACGAAACGACGGATTTTCATGTTCTCGCCGATGGTCAGAATCTTCTCGCGCAGGGACTCTTCAACGGTTTCGCCGGTTGCCATTTTGGTAGCAAGCAGAGCGTCAACGTCAGCCGGGTTTGCATCAATGATAGTAGCAGCAACGTCGTTTACGAAAGCAACGAATTTGTCGTTCTTTGCAACGAAGTCGGTCTCAGCGTTAACTTCGAGAACAACGCCAACTTTTTTAGCGTCGTCTTTAACAGCAACTACGAGACCTTCAGCAGCGATACGGCCGGATTTTTTAGCAGCAGCTGCGAGACCTTTTTCGCGGAGCAGCTCGATTGCTTTCTCCATGTCGCCGTTTGCTTCGGTAAGAGCCTTTTTGCAGTCCATCATGCCGCAGCCGGTTCTTTCACGCAGATTTTTTACGTCAGTAGCAGTAAAAGCCATTGGTAATTCCTCCTAAACTTTCTTTCAAGAATTGCCCGGGCATACGCGCGGGCAATTCACCGTTGTCACTTATTCAGCAGCTTCTTCAGCCGGAGCTTCTTCAACAGCAGCTTCAAAGCCCTGTTTTGCTTCCAGAACAGCGTTAGCGATGGTACCAGCGATCAGTTTAACTGCGCGGATAGCGTCGTCGTTGCCCGGGATAACATAGTCGATCTCGTCCGGATCGCAGTTGGTGTCAACGATAGCAACGATCGGAATACCGAGGTTTCTTGCTTCGGAAACAGCAATGCGCTCTTTTCTCGGGTCAACGATGAACAGAGCTGCCGGGAGTTTGTTCATGTTTTTGATACCGCCGAGGAATTTCTCAAGTTTCTCGATCTCGAGGAGAAGTTTGGTAACTTCTTTTTTCGGGAGAAGCTCGAAAGTACCGTCTTCCTGCATTTTCTTGAGCTGGTCAAGTCTTGCAATTCTGCGACGGATGGTTTTGAAGTTGGTCATCATGCCGCCCAGCCAACGTGCGTTGACAAAGTGCATGCCGCAACGCTCTGCTTCTTCTTTAACAGAATCGCCAGCCTGTTTCTTGGTACCAACAAACAGGATTTCGCCACCTTCAGCAACGGTGTCTTTTACGAAGGTGTATGCTTCTTCGAGTTTTTTAACCGTTTTCTGCAGGTCGATGATGTAAATGCCATTTCTTTCGGTGAAAATGTAACGGGACATTTTCGGGTTCCATCTTCTCGTCTGGTGACCAAAGTGTACGCCAGCTTCGAGGAGCTGTTTCATAGATACTACGCTCATTGTAGTAGCCTCCTTTTGGTTTTTTGCCTCCGCCCTGCTTTCTCATGCAGCGGCTGATTTCTCAGCACCGAGCCGCATTTAGCGCAGACGTGCGAATTTTGCTTGAATAGTATAACACAATGCCCGAAAAAAAGCAAGTACTTTTTTCGGGCATTTGGCATTATTTTTCGATTTTTTTCTGGATTTTTGCGGCGGTTACCGTGTTCTGCATCAGTGTTGCAATCGTCATCGGACCAACACCGCCCGGTACCGGTGTGATAAAACCGGCAACTTCATTTGCGGCATCAAAATCAACGTCACCACAGAGTGTTCCGTCTTCAAGCCGGTTCATACCGACATCAATTACAACCGCACCCTGTTTGATCATATCGCCGGTGATCATCTTTGGTTTGCCTACTGCGGCAACCAGGATATCCGCTTCCCTGCAGATTTCTTTGAGATTCTGTGTTCTGGAATGGCAGATCGTAACGGTTCCGTTGGCGTGCAGAAGAAGCATTGCCATCGGTTTGCCGACGATATTGCTTCTGCCGACTACAACACAGTGTTTGCCGGCTACGTCGATACCGGTAGAGCGGATGAGTTCCATACAGCCAGCCGGCGTGCACGGAAGAAAATCGAAATCACCGATCATAATCTTGCCGACGTTGATCGCATGGAACGCATCGACATCTTTGAGCGGAGAGATCGCTTCAATGATCTTTTTCTCATCGATGTGTTTCGGCAGCGGGAGCTGAACGAGAATACCGTTGATGTCCGCTTTGTTATTGAGCGTATCAACAAGTGCGAGAAGTTCTTCTTCTGTCGTTTCAGCCGGAAGCGCATACTCTTCAGAAAGAATTCCGCAGGCTGCACAAGCTTTTTTCTTGTTGTTTACATAGATACGGGATGCCGCATTGTCGCCGACAATAACAACAGCAAGACCGACTGTGATGCCCTCTGCGTTCAGTTTTGCAACTTCTTCGGCAGCACGCGCTTTTACTTCAGCGGAAATTTTCTTTCCGTCGATTCTCTGAGCGCTCATTCTTTTTCCTCCTCATCGGAGTCATCGGTATCGTTTACGAGAGACTCTTCATCGACCGGTGCATCTTCTTCCGGCATATCGCTTTCTTCTTCTGCAGTTTCTTCTGCGGCTTCGGCAGCGGAAGCTTTTTCTGCTTTCTTTTTAAAACCGAAGAAATCGGATTCAGACTGTGCATTGGCAATCGCCTGGCCTGCTTCCGTCAGAACGAAAAGTTTGCGGTAGTTTTCGTCGTGATTGCTTTTGATTTTGTTGCGAATCAGCACGATCATCAAAATCGCTACAACAACGAGGATAACTGCGAGCAGCTGCGATACACGGATCGTACCGAACATAAGACTGTCGGTACGCAGACCTTCTACGATAGCGCGCTCTGCACCGTAGTACGCGAGATACATCAGGAAAACTTCGCCGTCGAATTTACGGCGTTTTACATATGCTGCAAGCAGGAAGAAACCGACCAGGCACCAGATGGACTCATAGAGGAAGCACGGATGAACCGGCATATTCGGATCAACGGTTACACCGATTGCGGCGAGACCTTCCTGTTCACGTGTGAGATATGCAACGATATCCGGACCGGTCATACCCCACGGAAGAGTGGTGTTGCTGCCAAAAGCTTCAACGTTGAAGAAGTTGCCCCAACGGCCGATACCCTGACCGAGCAGAAAGCCGACACCGACGAGGTCAAGCAGTGCGTTGACACAGATTTTATGGTGGCGTGCAACGAGTACACCGACGAGAATACCGCCGATGATGCCGCCGTAAATAGCGAGACCGCCTTCCCAGACAGCGAAGATCTTAATGAGGCTGTTCCAGAATTTTTCGAAGCTCGAAAAATCGAGACCGTAGTTATCCCAGCTGAATGCAACGAAATAAAGGCGTGCACCCAAAACGGCGCCTACGATACCGAAAAGGATGCAGTCGATCGCTTTATCCGGATCAACGCCAACTTTACGGAAATTGCGGAAGGCGTAGACGAGTGCGAGAATCAGACCGGTTGCAATCAAAGCACCGTAAAACGCGATGTGGATCGGACCGATGTCGATTCCGTTCGGGAAGGTCAGATTAAGACCGAGCCCAGGAAATTGTACTTCTTTCACTTTATGTTCCTCCTGTGATGTTTTACTTTTCAGACGGAAGGATGACGGAAACCGTCATTCGATCGCGGCGGTACGAAGTCGCGAGCAGCTCTTCCAGTTCTTCTTTGGTAATTGCTTTTAAAATCTCCAGTGCATCAAACAGATTTTGACCGGAGAGATGAGCCGAGAATAACGTATTGGCAGTGTGATCAACCTCGCCGAACATCATGACGGACTGACCGTAAACCGAACGGCGTACCCGCTCAAAATCTGCCTGTGGAATTCCGCTTTGACGAAGCGCATCCGCCGCATCGCAGATCGCATCAGCGATATCCGAAACCGCCTCTGCTTCTCCGCTGAAATACGTCGTTGCAAAACCGCGTCCGACAAATACATCTTTACCGAACGAGGTGTTGATCGTCTGCGATTCATAAAGGCGCTGATAGAGTTCACTGCTGCGTCCTGCGATCAGTTCGTTTAACAGTGTAAAGCGCATCTGCAGCGGAAGTTCTTCCTTTTCTTCAACCGGATCCTCTTTGAATCCGATATGGAAAATCGGCGAGGATACGGAAAGCTTTTCTTCGCTGTATGCCTTTACGACTTCGCTCGGTTCTGCGATTTCCGGTTTTTGTACCGGTACGCTGACGATATCACTGCGCAGGGTTTCTTCGATCAGAGAAAGAATCGCTTCTTCGTCGAAATTGCCGGCAATCGCCAAAACCATATTCGACGGATTGTAATACGTATGATAGCACTGATACAACAGTTCCGGTGTGATCTGTGCGATACTTTCCGAAGTACCGGCTACGTCGATCTTAACCGGGTTATTGTGATAGAGATTATTGAGCATATTAAAGAAAACGCGCCAGTTCGGATCATCTTCGTACATCCGGATCTCCTGATCGATGATACCGAGTTCTTTCTGTACGCTTTCTTTCGTAAAATACGGCTGCTGAACAAATTCGATCAGCGTTTTTAAAGATTCCTCAACGTTTTGCGTTGCGCTGAACAGATATGCCGTGCACTCAAACGATGTGTATGCGTTTGCGTTTGCGCCGTATGCCGAGAATTTCTCGAAAACGTCGCCTTCTTCTTTCTCGAACATTTTGTGCTCAAGAAAATGCGCGATACCGGTCGGTACTTCAAACACGGTTCCGTCCGGCGCGGTGAGCATATTGTCCATTGAGCCGTAACGTGTTCCAAAGAGTGCGTAAACACTGCTGAAATCTTTCATCGGATACAGCGCAATCTCCAGACCGGAAGCGTGTGTATAGACAGAGTAGCTTTCGTTAAATACTGAGGAATGGATTACGGTCTTTTTCATTCTTCCGTCTCCTTTCCTTTGAGCAGATAGACAAGCTGGAGTTTTAAGTGATTGGCGGCCTCGATGATCTGCTCGCGTGTAACACTGTCAAGCAGTGCTTTCTGCGTTTCCGGATCGGAGTTAAGGCCGGAAAGCAGTTGTCCCAGGAAAAAGCTTTCTACCGTAATATCCGTTTCGTAAACGGATTGATACGCATTTTTAAGGCTTAAGATCGCATAAAGGATCTCCTGATCGGTAAAGTCGCCTTTCTGCATTGCCTCCACTTGCTCGAAAATTGCCTCTTTGGCGCGTTCGATATCATCGTGTTCAACGCCGCAATCGATCATCATCGTGCCTTTTGCAACGTCATAGCGGGCTGCACAGTAATAACAGAGACTCTTTTCTTCACGAACGTGCATAAAGAGCTTCGACATCGGCGAACCGCCAAGGATCGATACAGCAACACGCATAGCCGGAAGACGCGGATCCGTGCTGGAAATACCGCCGCCGGTGTATCCGAGAACGAGTTTGGCCTGCAGCATATCCAGTTCTTCGGTAACCTCACGTACATCACCGACTTTGGTGAACGGATGTACATCCGCTTTGTACGGCGTGCGGTTTAGTACGGAAAAACGATCGCGCAGAAGCGGAATCAACGGCTCGTAATCACCGCAGCCGGTAAACATAACGTAAATCTGTGCGGTTTTCAAGAGTGTCTGATACTGCATGTAGATATCCTGCGGCAGAGCGCTCTGCACATCTTCTTTTTCGCCGAAAGCCGGAATACCCGCCGGATCATCCTGATATAAGGCGCGTGCCGCACGGCTTACTGCATATCCTCGTTTATCGTTAAGTGTTGCATCGATTGCATCGCAGAGAGATTTCTTTTCAGCGTTCAGATAACGCACGTTCAGTTCGCCGTTTTCGGAGATCACCGGATTAAGCAGAAGATCGCAAAGAAGTGATGCGGCCGGAAGATTTACTGCACTGTCAAAAGCGAAGCGGTCATCTATTCCGGTAAGCGAAATCGTAATAATCTGTACGTCGCCGCGCTTTTGTGTGCCTGCTTCGATATATGCACCGTAGAGCTCTTCCAGACGTTTCGCCAAAGACAGATAGTCCGGATGGGTCTTGCAGCAGCGGCGCAGCAATTTCGGAAGCAGCGCGTTTACAGATGCCGTTTCTTTTTGAATCGGTACAGCTAAATGCACAGTAATGCGGTTCGTCTTAAAACGGGCGTTACGAAACGCATAGAACGAGACGCCGTCCGTAATCTGGGCGTGATGAAGCGGAAACATAATCGCACTCCCCACTTTCTTTAACATAATAGGTCTTATTATACCACAAAGCAACGCATTCGTAAACAAAAAAGAGCAGATCGTACGATCTGCTCTTTAGAATTTTGATCAATAGAATCAGAAGGAAATATCGTTTGCAATCTTGAAGAGTTCGGTGTCAAAACCTTTCTTCATGCTGAGAGCTTCCTGGATGTCGTAATCAACAACTGCGGAATTGCGGATACCAATAACGCGGTTGCCAATGCCCTGTTCGAGCAGCTCAACTGCACGATAGCCCATACGGGTAGCTTCAACGCGATCGCGAAGAGTCGGGTTGCCGCCGCGCTGTACGTGACCGAGAACGGTGCCGCGGGTTTCGATGCCGGTTTTTGCTTCGATTTCTTTTGCAATTGCGTCTACATTACCGATACCCTCAGCAACCATAACGATAAAGTGGTTTTTACCCAGATCGCGAGCTGCAGAAATTCTGGTGATAACTTCATCAACAGTGAAATTAACTTCCGGCAGGATGATGCAGGAAGCACCGGTAGCAATACCGGTATTCAGAGCGATATGGCCAGCGTGACGACCCATAACCTCAACTACGTTGCAGCGGTCGTGGGACTGTGCGGTGTCGTGGATTCTATCAACCATATCGACTACGGTATTCATAGCGGTATCAAAACCAATCGTATAATCCGTGCAGGAAATATCGTTATCGATCGTGCCCGGGATACCTACACACGGAACACCGTGTCTGGAAAGGTCCGCAGCACCGCGGAACGAGCCGTCGCCGCCGATAACAACAATACCGTCGATACCTGCGTTTTTGCAGGTTTCAACTGCTTTCAAAACGCCTTCTTCGTGTTTGAATTCAAGGCATCTAGCGGTATACAGCATCGTTCCGCCGCGATGAATGATGTTGGAAACGGAACGCATGTTCATTTCCATCATTTCTCCGTGAATCAAACCGTTATAACCTCTCAGAATACCGAGAACGCGGAAACCTTTTTTGAGCGCCGTTCTTACAACAGAGCGAATCGCCGCGTTCATACCCGGTGCATCGCCACCGCTGGTCAATACACCAATCGTCTTCTGTACCATGATAAAATCCTCCCTAAATTCTATGTGCAAAATGATAATCAAAATTAGGATATTTATTCATTACCTATTGTACCGAATCGAATCGAAAAAGTCAATCAAAAATAAGCTTTTTTGTCATTTTTGTGCGATATTTTGTTCTCCAATCATCGTTTTTAGTCGTTTCATCAAGAGTTCTGTGATTGAAACACCTGCATTTTTGAGTTGGAGCGTCTTTTTCGTGTCCGAAAAATGAATATAGATCAAGCTCTCACCCGGATTGTTCCGGATCAGCGAGAGTGTTTTTTCAAGATTCGGATCCTTCTCCGAACTGAATTTGAGATAAAGCTTGCCGATGTGGGTGTTGGGTTCGTCGCTCGGTGAATACACCGCCGCCTGTTCACAGATAAGCGATGCATTTTCGTCTTCACGCAGCGAAACACGTCCTTTGATAAGCAAAACAGTATCCGCGATCAAAATCGGCGAAATCTGACGGAAAAGATTCGGGAATACGATAACCTCCATACTTCCCGACCGATCTTCCACTTGCAAAAACGCCATCTGATCCTTCGATTTGGTTGTCATAACCTTTTTCTTGCGAAGGATACAGAGAATAACTGCGCTTTCACCATCACGAACAGCGGACTGTTCTCCAATGATGGAAACGATATTTACTGCGGCTTTCGGCATTTTATAGTCATCCAGCGGATGACCCGAAAGATACAGACCGGTTACCTCCTGCTCCATGGCAAGACGTTCCTGCACGCTGTAATCCGGAAGATGCGGCATCAGATATTCGCCGGCAGAGGATTCCGTTTCCGGTGAAGAAAACGAGAACAGATCCATCTGTCCCGCAACATTTCGCCGTGCGGAGTCCGCAATGCCATCCATGATTCCTTCATACGCAGCGAGCATTTCTTTTCTGTTATGCGGGAAATGATCGAACGCACCGCTTTTTATTAAGCTTTCCACTGCACGGCGGTTTAAGTCTTTACCCTGCATGCGTGTCAGAAAATCCGAAAGAGAAACAAACCGTCCGTTCAGTGCACGCTCTGTTTCGATCGCCTCAATAGCGGAGCGACCGAGATTTTTAACGGCAAGCAGACCGAAGTTCAGCGCGTTTTTATTAACGGTAAAACCGACGGAACTGATATTGATATCCGGCGGAAGAACGCGGATATTCTGTTCGCCGCATTCGTTGATGTATTCAATAACCTTGTCCGTGTTTTCGAGAACACTCGTAAGAAGCGCCGCCATGTATTCAAGCTTATAGTGATACTTTAAATATGCCGTTTGATACGCGACATAAGCATACGCGGCAGCGTGCGATTTATTGAAGGCGTACGCGGCAAAAGATGTCATTTCATCAAAAATCGCATTTGCAACATCTTCCGGAACACCGTTTGCAACGGCACCCGGACATTCGACCGTTCCGTCATCCTTATACTTTCCGTGGATAAAATACTGGCGTTCCTGCGCCATAACATCGGCTTTCTTTTTCGCCATCGCGCGGCGCACAAGATCGGCACGGCCGTAGGAATATCCGGCAAGTTCACGGCAAATCTGCATAACCTGCTCCTGATATACGATACAGCCGTACGTGACTTTAAGAATCGGTTCAAGAAGCGGGTGTTTATATGTGACGAGTTTTGGATTGTGGCGGTTTTTGATATACTGCGGGATCGAATCCATCGGACCCGGGCGGTAAAGCGAGATAACCGCTATGATATCCTCGATCGATTCGGGCTTAAGCTGCGTCAATACGCGCTTCATACCGGCGGATTCAAACTGGAATACACCCTGTGTGTCTGCTTTTGAGAAGATCTCGTCATAGATAGCAGAATCATCGATCGGAATTTTATTGATGCGGAAGGATGGATCCCGCTGCTGAATCATTTTTTCACAGTGGTCAATAACGGTGAGGTTTCGAAGCCCAAGAAAATCCATTTTAAGCAATCCGAGTTCTTCGAGCGTCGTCATTGTAAACTGTGTAACAACGGACTCGTCGTTTTTCTGCAGCGGAACATATTCGCTTGTAGCATCACGTGTGATAACGACGCCTGCCGCGTGCGTGGAGGCATGGCGCGGCATACCCTCGAGCTTTTTCGCCATATCGATCAGCTCGTGGGCTTCGACATTCGTGGCATAAATCGTCTTGAAATCAGGAGAATCCTTCAGCGCGCTTTCAAGCGTTACATGGAGTCCGCCCGGAATTGCTTTTGCGATCGCATCGACGGACTGGTAACTCATACCGAGGGCGCGTCCGACATCGCGCACAACGCCTTTTGCGGCCATCGTACCGAACGTGATGATCTGTGCTACATGATCACTTCCGTATTTACGGACGACGTAATCGATGACTTTCTGACGCTTTTCCACGCAGAAATCGATATCGAAGTCCGGCATACTGACTCGCTCCGGATTCAAAAAGCGTTCAAAGAGCAGGTTGTACCGCATCGGATCCACGTTTGTGATACCGATCGAATATGCAGCAATGCTGCCGGCACCGGAACCGCGTCCCGGACCGACCGGGATGTCGTGCTCTTTGGCATAACGGACAAAGTCCCAAACGATCAAAAAATAATCGACGTATCCCATCTTTTTGATGATGGAGAGTTCGTACTGTAAGCGCTGTACATATTCTTCCGGCGGATTTTCGCCGTACCGTTTGCGTAAGCCTCTGAAACAGAGACGTTCAAAATAAGCCGCATTATCCGTAACGCCTTCGATCGTAAAACGCGGTAATTTGGTAACACCGAATTCGAAATCAAAGTTGCACTGTTCCGCGATTTTAACCGTGTTCGAAAGCGCATCCTTGTATCGACCGAACAGCGTTTCCATCTCGTCACCGGATTTGACGTAAAACTCTTCCGTTGGGAACTCGAGCGTATTGCCCTGTCCCAGAATCGTGTTGGTCTGAATGCACATCAAAACAGCCTGTGCTTTGGCATCCTCTTTTTCGATATAATGGCAGTCATTCGTTGCGGCAAGCGGAATCGAAAGCTCGCGCGAAAGACGCTCGATATACGGCAGGATCCGGCGCTGTTCTTCTATGCCGTGATCCTGAATTTCCAGATAATAATCGTCGCCAAAAATTCCTTTATAGAACAAGGCGGCTTCTTTGGCTTTGTCGTATTCTCCCGCGGCAAGTGCACGTGGGATTTCGCCGGCAAGGCAGGCCGAAAGACAGATCAGACCTTCGTGATGCTGTTTGAGCAACTCGCGGTCAATACGCGGACGGTTATAAAAGCCTTCGATATATCCTTGCGAAACGAGTTTAATCAGATTCTGATAACCTGATTTATTTTTACAGAGCAAAACGAGGTGATACGGACTCGTATCCACCTTATGTACTTTATCAAAGCGTGTGCGCGGCGCAACGTAGACTTCACAGCCGATGATCGGTTTGATACCGGCACTTTTACACGCCCTGTAAAACTCGATAACACCGTACATACTGCCGTGGTCGGTTATTGCGACGGCTTTTTGTCCGATTGCTTTGACGCGTTCGACAAGGCGCTTGATCACGCAGGCGCCGTCAAGCAGACTGTATTCCGTATGCAGATGCAGATGTACAAAATCCTGCATGATCTTCCCTCCTTTTGAACGTTACAGCTCGTCCGCGAGCTTGCAAAGACGGTTTAAGCGATGGTTTAAACCGCTGCGGCTGACACTTCCGCCGGCGAGCATACAAAGCTGAGAAAGCGTTGCATCCGGATTGGCCAGACGCAGCAGTGCCGCTTCTTGCAGCGGGATCGGCAGACTTTCAAGACCGACCGAATCCTTGATTTTCTTAATCTTTAAAATCTGTGCGAGCGATGCATTAACGGTTTTTTCAATATTTGCCGTTTCGCAGTTTGTGATGCGGTTTGCGTTATTTCGAACCTCTTTTTCGATCTTGCGGTTCATCAGTTCCATCGACTGATTCGGCGCGCCGAGGCGAGCGAGCGTATCTTCAATCGCCTCACTCTCTTTTACGTATACAACCGGATCACCGCCGCGCAGAGAGATTTTAAAGTGCAGGCCGCTCTGTTCAAGAATACCGCACAAAATGCTGGCCAGGCGAAGATTCGGTGCGCGGAATTCGAGATGATACTCTTTGCTCGGATTCGACATCGTACCGCAGGCAAGATATGCACCGCGTAAAAACGCGTTTTTACAGCAGGTCTTCGGCAGAAGATTCATGTGCAGTTCTTCGTCAAACGGATGAAACTGCTGAATAATACGAAGGATACCGCCCATATCTTCCAGTGTTACGGTATAGAGCGGACGGTGTGTTCGGTCGCGCAGATCCGGTTCGTGGATTGTCATAATGGCGCCGGTAAGTTCGATGGTGTCCATGACGAAAAGATCGGCAGCCTCGCGGCACTCGGTTACAAACGTGAGTGAGTCCTGGGAGACGGCATCACCGAACAAAAGCATGCCATAAAGTTCTGCACCTGTACAGAAACTGCAGCCGCGTTTTGCGTTGCAAAGCTCATTTTTCACTTCCGCCGAAAATGACACAGTCTCTCCTCCTCAATAAATACAATATCTCTATGTGGAAAATCAGAAAATCCACGGTGTTTCTTCTTTGTTAAAGCCGAGCGGAATAACTTCACAATGCAAGTCATATCCGGTCTGTTCTTTTACGGTCCGCTGCACTTCGCGGATCAAAAGCGTAATATCCGCGGCAGTTGCTTTATTCTCGTTTACAACAAAACCGCTGTGTTTATCACTGACGCGTGCACCACCGATCTGTCGGCCTTTCAAACCGCACTGCTCAATCAGCGCAGCGGCAAAAGCACCCTGCGGACGTTTGAACGTACTGCCGGCACTCGGTTTGTCGAGCGGCTGTTTTGCGACTCTGCGGCCGATGATATTATCCATCAGCGCCTTGATTTCATCTTTATTGCCTTCCTTGAGCGAAAATTCGGCTTCGAGAATGACATTTCCGCTGTCGGTGAAGCGACTGTGGCGATAGGAAAGATCGAGTTCTTCCAACGGGAGTTTGCAAACATTTCCGTCTGCATCAATAAACGTGCAGCTTTTGATGATATCTTTGATCTCGCCGCCGTAGGCGCCGGCGTTCATATAAACTGCGCCGCCGACACTACCCGGAATACCCCATGCAAATTCCGCACCGGCAAGGCTGTTTTCCAGCGCGAAAGCGCAGAGCTTGGAAAGTGTGATACCTGCGCCGCTGCGGATAACAGTGCCTTCGCATTCCAGCGTGCGCATACGTTCGGTGAGAAGAATAACGCCGTCAAAACCGTTATCGGATGCAAGAATGTTTGAGCCGTTGCCAAGAACGAAGAACGGAACGTTTTCCGCTTTGATCAGTTCAAGACAAACAGCGCATTCTTCGGCATTTACAGGGAAAACCGCGAGCGGACAAGTACCGCCGACACGGAAAGTGGTATATTTGGAAAGAGACAGATCGCATTCATACGCGATACCGGATTTTTCGAGTTGTTCAATCAATCGATTCATTGTATTATCTCCAATCTGCCGTTTCAAAAAAGCTGTGTAACACGGCATATATATGTATTATACTTTATACAGAGCAAAAGCGCAAATACATTCGAAAGATAAAGACAAAAATTCACTTTCGTGTTATACTGTTTTCATAAAGGCGGTGAGAAGATGGAGCGCTATCCTGGCGGAAAACATTATTATACATATGACACAGCGATGAAACAGTGTTTCGGAGAGAAAATGATCAAGCTCTCGTTGAATGCAGGGTTCACCTGCCCGAATCGCGACGGAACGAAAGCTTTTGGTGGGTGCAGTTTTTGCACCTCTTCCGGCAGCGGCGATTTTTCCGGAAATGCTTCCTGCTCCGTTTTGGAACAGCTGAAAAGCGAAGCGGCACGGATGAAGCAAAAATGGGAAAACGAGAGCTATATCGCTTATTTCCAGGCAAACAGCAACACGCACACCAAACCGGAAATATTACTGGATAAATGCCGCGAGGCACTTCGCTTTCCCGGCGTTCGCGGTATTACACTTGCGACGCGCGCA
>JBGUUS010000114.1:0-6819 GCA_045133675.1 Oscillospiraceae bacterium
GTCAGATCGCGGATCTTCGCGCCGAAAACCGCCATGCCGGCAAGATAGCCGCACATCATCAGAAGCGAACCGATGAATACCATCAGCGTGTCGCGGAAAATAAACAGCACCGCAAAGCCGGCAAGGATCCAAAGGAGCGCAATGTTCGAAGAAAAGCGGAAGCCTTTTTTATCGTATACCTTACCCCAAAGTGCCGTTACAACCGAAGCGAGAATGATCGCCGGCGCCATGATGAGTACGTAATCTGCCATGCCGAGCGACACTTCGTAGTAGATGATGAGGTACGGCATGAAGATCTGAATTGCGATATTGAAAAGAATGAAGCAGCCGAGATAGAAGTAAAGCGGCTTGTTCGCTTTGACTGTCGACGGCAAAAAGCCGTGAACCACACCGCGCCAGTAGCCGACCTGCGATTTTTCGACCTTGCTGTCGTCCATGATGTAAAAGCCGAGAAGACCGATCGCCATAACCGCGCCGCCGATGATGAGGAAGATCCAGGTCCAGCTCTCCGGCGCATCGAGGTTAAACGCCATAAAGCCGCCGAACACCGCTAGGATCGCAACAAGCGGCATCATCGCGTTGATGCCTTCTGCCGCGCCGCGGTTCGTCGAATCGGTCATATCGGTCAGCCACGCGTTGAACGCGGCATCGTTTGCGCTCGAACCGAAAAACGTCATCAGGCAGTCGAGCACGATAACGAGCGTTACGCCGACGGATGCCGCCGAAACGGCCATCGGGAACAGCGCATCGATCAGCTCGAGCCGCAAAAGCGAGAACCCGAAGATCGAGATACCCCACATGATATAGCCGCCGCAGACGAACAGCTTGCGCTTGCCGATCTTATCGGAGAGCGCGCCGATAAACACGGTTGTCAGCGTTGCCGCAACGGCACTTGCCGCAACCATCGCCGAGATATCGCCGGCTGTTGCGTTGAACATCTTGTAGATAAAGACGTTCAGATACATATTTTCCACGACCCACGCGATCTGTCCGATCAGGCTGAACAGCGTCAGCGCGAGCCAAAAACGTGGAGAGAGTTTCGTTTTCATTCGTCTATCCTCCTGTAAGACAGCTTGCTGTCTTTTTCGACTGTTTTGATTGCGGCGCAGTATCCCGGCATCGGCCGATAGCAGTAAACCGTGATGCGGTCGCCGGTTTTTGCGTCCGTGTGGCGCATGACGTGTTCCTCGCCGTGGATCGCCACATCGTTATACATACTCAGCCACTTTCTTTCGGCATCCGGAAAAAGCTCAAAAAACGACCGGTCGATCGCATCGCCGTAGGAAAAGCCTTCCTGCCGCAAAAATGCCTCGTTGCAGTAGCGCAGAACAAAATCCTCGCCAACGCCCGCGCCGTTTATCACAAGCTCGATCACACAGCATGCAAGCGGACTGTTATCCAGACCCGAAAAGCGCAGTTCAAGCGAGTCGGCCACGACGCGTCCGGGTGCATCCGCCCGGTTTTCGAGCCGGGTTCGGTTCGTTTTGTGCTCGCCGGCGCCGCGCCGCCTTCCCAAAAACTGCTGTCCGCTGCGCATCGTATACACCGCACCGTCGATCCTTGCGATCTCACCGGCCGCTATCACAACGCCTTTGGTGATATTCAAAAACGCGCCTTTCGGCATCGCCGCAAGCAGGTATTTCATCGGGATATACGTGGAAACGGTCTCGCCGTTTACAAGGTGCACAACCGTCTGCCGTTCCTCGCGGATGAAATAGAGGATGTCCGAAGGCTTGATGTTCGCCCTGGTCAGAAATTTCAGTACCTTTTTGTCCACAAAATCCCTCCCGCCTTGTCGAATTATCCGGTTTCTTTGTTTTTATTGTATCACCCCGCCCGGGATATTGCAATCTTTCTTTGACTAATGCTCAGGTTTTGCATGATATCGCATCAAAAAGACGTAAAATCCGCATATAAACAAAAAGCACCGAAGGTAACCTTCGGTGCTTTCATTTTGTTCTCATTCTGTTTCTTCCATCAGCTTTTTGCCGTCTTCGTAAATCCGCTCGATCTCCTCGCTTGAAAGCGGATCGTGCAGGAAGCAGTTGCCGTCGTATTCGTGCATCTTTGCTTTGTCGAGTGTGCGCAGGAAGATATCGTACGGCAAAACGCCGATGATGTCGCCGGCTTTTTCGGTGAAGAGATGCATCGTATAGCGGTCGGCTTTGACCTGCTTGCCGTTTTCGTTGAAGGTCTCGCCGGGCATATCAAACGGCGCGTACGGCAGGATCAGCCAGCTGTCGTTGAACAGACCGTATTCGCCTTCCACGGTGCCGTCTTCAAAACGGTAATAGTCCGGGCGGGAATAGTAAGCGTCGATCGAAAGGCGGGTATGCAGCCATTCATCAAAGGCGGTCGGTGTTTTCAAAAACGTGCCCGCGGCCTCGGATGTGACCGTAAGCGGCCAGCCGGCACACTGCAGCGGGATACCGCCTTTTACACGTCCGGTGAGGTCGATGAGCTCGTGGAGTGCCTTGCGGTTATATTTGCGCGCCGCCATGCGCTCTTTTTCAAAGTTTTTCGGGGCGATGCGGCGGTTGCGGTCGGAGGAAATCACCGTGCAGTCCCAGTATTCGCTGACGCGCGCGAGGATATGAAACAGCTCGGTGATCTCCTCGTTATGGCAGGGTGTCGGCAAAAGCAGACGGATCTTGTTTCGCTCCTCTTTGTTCCAGAACACCCAGATGCCGCGGCCGAATGCGTGCGGCACGACAGCAACAAACTGCGTTGCACCGACGGAAAGCATTTTCATGCGGTCCTTGTTCTCTTTTGGGTATGAGCCGTAGGTAAGGGTATCGCCGAGGATGACCTCAAACGGAAGCGGCTTTTTCTTTGCGGCGAACAGACCTTTTTGTTTGATCGTAAACGAGATCGGCATGGGTGTGTCCCTCTTTCTTTTTGGGTGATGCCGCCATTATACCGCAAAACGCGCCGCGGTGCAATTCTTCCGGAGAAAAAAGAAGGAAAACAGGATGACTTTCCGGATACAGGTGTGATATAATAACACCATAAACAGGAAAATCCACAACGCACGAAAGGTGGAATTGTGATGAAATATTATCTCGCGGTGGACATCGGCGCTTCAAGCGGCCGCCACATCCTTTGCTGGATGGAAAACGGAAAAATGCAGTTGGAAGAGGTATACCGCTTTGAAAACGGGATGCAGGAAAAAAACGGCCATCTCTGCTGGGATGCGGATGCGCTGTTTGCTTCCATCAAAGCGGGTTTAAAGCAGTGCAAAGCGCTTGGCAGAATCCCGGCAACGGTCGGTATCGATACGTGGGGTGTTGACTTTGTTTTGCTCGATAAAGAGAATAACCGCATCGGCGACGCGGTCGGATACCGCGATCACCGCACGGATCATATCCGCGATATTCTCGACCCGGTCGTTTCGCAGGAGGCGCTTTACAGCCGCACCGGTATTGCGTTTCAGCCGTTCAACACCTTGAATCAGCTCGTCGCACTCAAAGAGCAGGATCCAAAACAGCTCGAACAGGCGGATAAAATGCTGATGATCCCGGACTATTTCAACTTCCTGCTCACCGGCAAGGCGGCGCAGGAGTATACGATCGCTTCCACCGGACAGCTGCTGGATGCCAAAACGCGCGGCTGGGATTTTGAACTGATCGAAAAATGCGGTCTGCCGAAGGATATCTTTTTGCCGGTTCAGATGCCGGGCACCGTTCTCGGTTCGCTTTTGCCGGAAATTGCAGAGGAAGTCGGCTTTACCTGCACGGTTATTATGGCGGCGGGACACGACACGGCATCGGCGGTTATGGCGGTGCCGAGCCTCTCGGAAAAAGCGCTCTATATCAGCTCGGGCACCTGGTCGCTGATGGGATGCGAAAATGCCGAACCGCACTGCGATGAGGAAAGCCGCAAGGCCGGTCTGACGAACGAAGGCGGCTATGGCGGAACGTACCGCTACTTAAAAAACATCATGGGCCTTTGGATGATCCAGTCGGTGAGAAAAGAGATCGGAAACGGCCTTTCCTACGGCGCGATCTGCGAAGCCGCATCGAAAGAGACGATCACTTCCGTTGTTGACTGCAACGACGCTTCCTTCCTCTCGCCGGACAGCATGGTAAAAGCGGTGCAGGATGCCTGCGAAAAGACGAACCAGCAGGTTCCGCAGACGCTTGCCGAGCTCGCGTGCGTGATCTATAACAGCTTAGCGCTCTGCTATAAAGAGACGAAGGCGCAGATCGAAGCGCTCTCGGGCAATTCGTTTGACTGTATTTATATCATCGGCGGCGGCTCGAACGCCGACTATTTAAACCGCCTTACCGCCAAAGCGGCCGGATGCGCGGTTTCCGCCGGCCCGACCGAGGCCACCGCGATCGGCAACCTGATGTGCCAGATGATCGCAGACGGCGTGTTCGCGGATCTGACCGAAGCCAGAAAGTGCGTCATCGAGAGCTTTCCGGTGCAGTATTACGCATAAAAAAGTCCTAATTTTTCGCAGAATTTTACCTTTTCAAACAAAACCGCATCTGTTAAAATGAAAGAAAAACCGCGAAGGAGAGGCAGAATATGAGCGACAAACAAATCATTCGCGAACTGGCGAAACAGTATATGGAGATCGCCACCTCCGAAAAACAGCAGAAAACGAATGCGCGTATGTGCGCAACGAACGACCTGAAAATCGTGCGCCCGCCGGTTACCATTGAGGAGATCCCGTGGTATCAGATGAACATTGGCGATGAGCTGACCTGTATCTGCGAGGATGAGCGCGCACGCGGTGTGGAAGAAACACTGCGCCGTTCGATCTACCGCGAAAAGCACTTTAAATCCGACAGCTTTTTCGAGCCGTTTTTGCGCGTGACAAGAGCGTTTGATTCGACCGGAATGGGCCTTGAGGCGGAGGAGACGATCCTTCGCACCGACGATATCAACAACATCATCTCACACTCGTACAAAGACCTTCTGGAGGACGAGGACGAGTTTTTGAAAATGCATATTCCGGAATTCACCGCGCGCCCGGACAAGGACGAAGCGGCAATGGAATATTTCACCGACCTGCTTGGTGACAGCATGCCGGCAAAGCTCTGCGGCAATCCGTATATTTACTTCATGCCGTGGGATCAGATCGCGCGCCTGCGCGGTCTCGAACCGATCTTCATCGATCTGTATGAGCGCCCGGAATATCTGCACCGCATCATCAGTCTTTACGCAAAAGCGGAGATGAAGATGATCGACTTTATCGAGGCAAACGGCGGCTTTGACCCGACGTATCCGGAGCTGCACTGCACACCGGGCATCGTTTCCGGCAGAGCGACCGACGGCACGGCGAAATCGGCGTGGTTCCGCGGTGCGGCACAGGGCTTTGGCGATGTTTCGCCGGAGATGCACAAGGAGTTCGACATCGATTATATCCTGCCGATCGCCGAGCGCTTTGCGTACACGTATTACGGCTGCTGCGAACCGCTCGACCGCAAGGTGGATATCATCAAAAAAATCCCGAACCTCAGAAAAGTCGGCGCAACGCCTTGGGCCAATATCGAATCGCTCGCAGAACAGCTCGGCGGCGACTACGTTATGGCGCGCAAGCCGAACCCGGCGCACGTTGCCATGGTAACCGATCCGGAGGTCATCCGCGAGGAGATCGAATCGACGGTAAAAGCGGCGATCCGCTATGGCTGTCCGATGGATATCGCATTAAAAGATATCAGCAACGTATCGCACCGCCCGGAAAACCTGATCGTCTGGTCCGAGGTCGTCTCCGACGTGCTGGATCAATACTACGGCAAAGAATAAGCTCTTTTTACACGGTTTTCCTTTCGGAAAGCCGTGTTTTTTTCCTTTTTTTGCTGTTTTCAAGCGAAGATTTGTGCTATAATACAGAGTAAGAATGGGTTGGTTGAAACAGATCAATTCATTTTCTGCACAGACTACCCGTCAACCACAACTTCGTACCAAAATGAAATCGCCTTGCGGCGATGAAATCACTGCCGTGATGAAATCCGATTTCCATCGGATGAAATCCTGCAAAGCAGGACGAAAGGAGAACGCGATAATGCCCGAACGCTATGAAGTCTACTACCGCGATACGCTGATCGGGCACCTTTCGGTTGAGGCGGAGCGATACGCCTATACACCCGAAAAAGCGGGTGTTGCCGCGGTGGAAGACCGCGCGTGCCTTTTGCGCGTGATGAAAGAGGGAACGGACGGATACGGCGAGCCGATCCCGTTTTTTCAAAACCGCCTTTATAATATGAAACGCAATAACCTCCGTCAGGTGAATTATCAGACGGATTGGTTCACGGTAAAACAGGTGGAGTGAATCGGACCGATCCCGAAAAAAGGAGAATGCCTTATGACAAACGTCAATAAAACGCTCTATATCCCGCTTTACGGCAAAGCTCTCGTCAGCCGCCGCGGCATTCTTCTCTCCGACAAAAAGGCGGAGGAGATCTGGGATGCATCCGCCTTTCCGCTCAAAGGTAAGTCGAAATCGAAGTGGCTCGCGTTTTATATGGCGATGCGCGCCCGCGTGTTTGACGACTGGACGAAAGCACAGCTTGAAAAAGCGCCCGATGCGCTCGTTTTGCATATCGGCTGCGGACTCGACAGCCGGTGCGAACGCGTGAAAACCGATGCGTGGTGGATCGATATCGATTTCCCGGAGGTCATCGGCGCGCGCAGAGCACACTACCGCGAAACGGCGAAATACCGGATGCACCCGGGCGATCTGCGTGATCCGGCGTTTCTCAATGCACTGCCGCAGGCAAAAACAGCGATCGTCGTGATGGAAGGCGTTTCGATGTATGTAAAGCAGGAGAGCTTAACAGCGTTCTTTTCGGCGCTTGCGGACCGCTT
>JBGUUS010000115.1:0-2938 GCA_045133675.1 Oscillospiraceae bacterium
TCGTATGCCAGTTATATAATCTCTCATCCAGGATACCGATCCGGAACATATAACCGCCTCCGTTTCTTTGAACTTATCATAACGCAGGAAGAAGAAAATGTAAAGAGAAGAAGCGAATAAAACAATAACACTCCGCAGAGTGCCCTGCGGAGTGTTTTGCTTTGGCGCGGTTATATACTTTTTTACTTTCGACTTTGCGGCTTACCGGCGAGAGATTTCCCCAGCTTCCGCGCTGTTTTGCGTCATACGCGCGCTTTTCCTTCTTGGAAAGCTTTTCATATGGTATAAACTTTGTCATTTTCTACCCTCCGTTTAATATATAGATGTAAAAAAGGCTTCGAGCAATAAGCCCGAAGCCCTTTGAACATTCGTAAAAAGAATCAGCGTTTGGAGAACTGCGGAGCGCGACGAGCAGCTTTGAGGCCGTACTTTTTACGCTCTTTCATTCTCGGGTCACGAGTCAGGAAGCCAGCCTTTTTGAGGACCGGACGCAGGCTCTCTTCGTACTGAAGGAGAGCGCGGGAAAGACCGTGACGGATTGCACCAGCCTGGCCGGTGACGCCGCCGCCTGCAACAGTGCAGACGATGTCAAATTTGCCAACCGTCTCAGTGAGCTGAAGCGGCTGATTTACGATCAGTTTCAGGGTTTCAAGGCCGAAATAATCATCAATATCTCTGCCGTTGATGGTGATTTTGCCGGTGCCAGCATAAACGCGAACTCTAGCTACAGAGCTCTTTCTTCTGCCGGTGCCGTAGAAGTATGGACGAGATTCGTACATCTGAAATTGCCTCCTAATTATAATTCGATATCAGTTCTTAGAACGGGGAAACTTCCGGTTTCTGCGCAGCGTTTTTGTGCTCAGCACCAGCGTATACGCGCAGACGGCGGAGCTGGTTGCGGCCCAGAACGGTGTCAGACAGCATGCCTTTAACAGCAAGCGTTACAGCTTTTTCCGGGTTGTTCTTCATCATATCGGAAGCGGAGACGGTTTTCATGTTGCCGATCCAGCCGGTGTGACGATAGTACATTTTTTTGGTGAGTTTGTTACCGGTGAGAATTACCTTCGAAGCGTTAACGATGATAACGTGATCGCCACAGTCAACGTGCGGGGTAAAGGTCGGTTTATGTTTGCCGCGGAGCAGTACAGCGGCTTTTACAGCAAGACGGCCGAGCGGCATATCGGTACCATCGAGGATGTACCATTTGCGGCTTACGGTCTGTGCGTTTGCCATCGTAGTAGACATAGTATTGTTACCTCCAATTTAATCAGCGTGAGACCTATTATATCGGGTAGTGGGACGAATGTCAAGAGCAAAATCGCCGATTTTTTAATTTACATACCGCATTCTCTTGAATTCTCTCGTTTTCTCGCCGTTTTGCTCACTTTCTCGCATTTCGTTTCATTTTACGAAACCAACAAAAAAGCCCGCAGCCACGGGCTTTTTCGGTATTTTTGCACAATCAGCGTGCCACGTTGTTTGTCGGATTTCCGGCCAAAAATGCGGCAAGATTCTCTTTAACGATGCCGATCAGTCTCTCACGCGACTCTCTGCAGGCCCAGGCGATATGCGGCGTGATGACGCAGTTTTTGGCGGTTAAAAGCGGCGAAGAAGCCGGGATCGGCTCAACCTCCGCAACGTCAACGCCCGCACCCATCAGCTTGCCGGAATTGAGCGCATCGGCAACGGCCTGTTCATCGATCACCGCGCCGCGCGCTGTGTTGATGAGCAGTGCACCGTCCTTCATCTTTGCGATCGAATCCGCATTGATCAGGCGGCGTGTCGATTCAAACAACGGGCAGTGCAGCGAGACGATATCGCTGTTTTTCAGCAGTTCGTCAAAGCTTACGAATTTCAGATCTTCGCTCTCATACTCCGGATATACCGTGCGCGACCATACGAGCACCTTCATATCGAATGCCTGCGCGAGTTTTACAACCTTTTTCGCAATGTTGCCAAAGCCGATCAGACCGATCGTCTTTCCGGCGAGCTCGCGGATGCGCGGGTCGTAGAAGCAGAAATCCTTGCAGTTCGTCCATTCGCCGTTGTGCACACGGCGGTCGTGTTCTGCGGTCAGGCAGTAGAAATGCAGGATCATGCCGAGCGTGAGCTGTGCGACACCGTTTGTCGAATACGCCGGTGCGTTTGCTACAACGATTCCTTTTTCCTTTGCCACTTCAATATCGACAACGTTATATCCCGTTGCAAACAGGCCGATATAGCGCAGGTTTTTACACGCGTCCATGATCTCGCGTGTAATCACCGTCTTGTTGATAAGGATCGCTTCTGCGTCGCCGATACGCTCAGTCAGCAGTTCCGGCGGCGTACGCTCGTATACCTCCATCGTATCGCAATACGGTTTTAAACAATCGAGCGAAAGATCGGTCGAAACAGCCGCATAGCTGTCCAGTACGATCAGTTTCATGTTTATTCCCCTTTCTCTTCTCCGGCGATAACGGCGATGCACGCCGCAAAACCGCCTTTGACAATACGTGTCGGAATTCCCATCATCAGATTGACCGGCAGACTAAAATCCTCAACGGTATTGCCCTGTTCGTCCGTTTTGCCGAGTTTTTTGCGCAGAGAACGCGTATCATCGAGATAGACATACAGCTTTTTACCTTTCGCGTGTCCGTAGCCCAGCTCAAAGCAGGTGCCGCTGTCCGGTTCATCGCCGCGGAACGGATTTAAGTTCGCACAGACGATGTCGCACTCGTCGATCAGCGCACAGTTTCCTTTGAAGATATCCGCGGCGGTATCGGCCTCGTTGTCAAACGGATATAAGCCGACCAGACCGTGCTCTGCGCAGATCTCTTTACAGCGTTTTCCGTGTGCAGCGGCATCCGGGCGAAATACATCCGGTCCGGCGATATATACCTTCTTCATTATAATACCTCGGCATCCGGCAGCGCTTCGATGAAGGCGAGCAGATCCGCCA
>JBGUUS010000116.1:0-3949 GCA_045133675.1 Oscillospiraceae bacterium
TTCAGAGTCGGAGTCTGACACTCTATCCAGCTGAGCTACAGGCACATATTACGGTATCTTATTGTAGCAGATGATGTTCAAAAAAGCAAGGCGTTTTTTTCGCCGCAATTCGCGTCCATTTGACATTCCTGCAAAAACACGCTATATTAAAGGAAAGAAAGGGTGATCCTTATGACAAAGAAAGCATTGAAAGAGACCGGCGTACGCACAGCCGCACACGTTACACAGCGCAAAATGTGCTGGTGGCTTAAGGTCAACACCAAACCCGTACGGACCTGTATGGCGGACGGCGCAAAATTCCCGTATACGATCCGATATAAATATGAGGCAAACGGCGTAACATACACCGGTTGGAAGTTCCTGTGGATCGACAAGCGCGTCCCGGATATTGATGAAACCTTCCCCGTATATTACGATGCGGCGAATCCGAAAAAGCATTACGCGGACTTTTAAAAACGCGGCGGTTTTCCGCCGCATTTTTTCTTCCTTATATATGGCGCTATACATATTGCACAAACGCAGGCGCATCCTTTATAGCAGAAGCAACAAAGAGTCGCTCACCCTCTTGATAAATCGTAATATTCTGCTAAACTAAGAAGTTAGAAGTCCATCGTCTCAAAAGCAGAGTTGCGCTTTGTGAGTTCAGGACGCATCCGTTATCCGAACGTGTCCGCGCGGCAAATAAGCGAACACGGTACAGGCGCAGAGGTCACTGCGCCGCTTCCATCATTATAATAAGAGAGGGATTTCAAAATTCATGAAGAAAAAGAACCCGGGTCGCATCGGACTGCTCGTGTCGCTCACAAAAGGTTACCGCCTTCTGCTGCTGGTATCCCTGATTGCGATGTCGCTTGCGATCCTATTCAACTATCTGACACCGCAGATCTTCCGTTTTACGGTTGACTCGGTTCTCGGCGATGAAGCGCCGGGTATCCCGCAGTTTTTGGCAAACTGGCTCTCGCCGGAAGGCAGTGACATTACGACCAGCCTGATCTGCTGCGCGATCGCAGCACTCGTCTGTTCGGTATTAAACGGTGCAACCAACTATGTGTTTCGCTATACTGCGGCCGTTTCGTCCGAAAGTATGATCAAAAAGCTGCGTGACAATCTCTTTGCACACATTCAGAAACTGCCGTATTACTGGCACGTCACACACCAGACCGGCGATATCATTCAGCGCTGCACCTCCGACGTTGAGGTTGTCCGCGGTTTCGTTGCCGGTCAGATTTTCGAGATGCTGCGCACGATCGTGCTTGCCGCTCTTTCGCTCACGCTGATGTTCATGATGAACGTCAAGCTGTCTTTGATCGCAATGGCGTTTATTCCGATTGTCACGGCGTATTCCGGCATCTTCTATTCGAAGATCTCGAAACGTTTCCAGGAAGCCGACGAAGCGGAAGGCGATCTTTCCGCAACCGCACAGGAAAACTTCACCGGTGTCCGTGTTGTTCGTGCATTCGGCCGCGAGTCGTATGAGATCGACCGCTTCCAGAAGAAAAACGAGCATTTTGCAGATCTCTGGATCAAGCTCGGTCACGTTCTCTCCGCATACTGGGGTATCGGCGACCTCTTCTCCAACCTGCAGGTTGTTACGATCATCGTTGTCGGTGCGCTGGAAGCTGTTGCCGGCAATATCACGCTCGGCGAATTCATGGTCTTCGTCTCCTACAACTCGATGCTCGTCTGGCCAATCCGCGGTCTTGGCCGTATTCTCTCCGAGCTGAGTAAAACGGGCGTATCCATCGGCCGTATCAAGGAAATCCTTGACGCAGAGGAAGAAGACGACTCCGCAAGCAACGAAAAGCCGGATATGACCGGCGATATCGTATTCGAAAACGTATCGTTCGACTATTACGGTGTAAACGAAGTTTTAAAAGGCATCAATATGACCATCAAAGCGGGTTCCACCGTCGGTATCCTCGGCGCAACCGGTTCGGGCAAATCGACGCTGATGTATCTGCTTGAGCGTCTTTACGATCTGCCGGATACCTGCGGCAGAATCACCATCGGCGGCGTGGATATCCGCGATATCCCGCGCGATCACCTGCGCAAAAACGTCGGTTTCGTTTTGCAGGAACCGTTCCTTTTCTCGAAAACCATTCAGGAGAACATCGGTATCGCACATCCGGGTGCGGACCTCGCTGAGATTCGCCACAGCGCTTCCATCGCGGCTGTTGACGAAGCAATCACCGATTTCTCCGCAGGCTACGACACGATCGTCGGCGAACGCGGTGTTACGCTTTCGGGCGGTCAGAAACAGCGTGTTGCCATCGCCCGTATGCTGATGCAGAAGGCGCCGGTCATGATTTTTGACGATTCGCTTTCCGCTGTTGACGCCGAGACGGACGCAAAGATCCGCGGTGCACTGCGCGAAAACACCGGCGAAAGCACCGTCATTCTGATTTCGCACCGCATCACGACGCTGATGCACGCGGACTGCATTTTCGTTATCGAAGACGGCAGAATCGTGCAGCAGGGTACGCACGACGAGCTCTGTGTCCAGGAAGGCCTGTATAAACAGATCTACGACATTCAGGGTACTTTGGAAAGCGAGCTTTCCGGCCTGACGGGAGGTGCAGACAATGCCGCAGTATAACGAAGACGAAAAACGTCCTTTTAACCTCAAAGTCTGGAAGAAGCTGTTCCCGTTTTTAAAACCGTTTAAACGCACGCTCCTCTTCCTCGTCTGTGCACAGATCCTCTGTGCGGTCATCGATATCGCCTATCCGCTGTTCCAGCGCTACGCGATCGATGTATTCATCAACGGCAAAGACACATCGACGATGCCGACATTCACCGTAACATATCTCGCAACGCTTGTTGCACAGGTATTGCTGGTCATCGCATTCTGCCGCGCGGCAATGCGCATCGAAATGGGTCTCGGCCGTGACCTCAAGAAAAAAACGTTCACCCATCTGCAGACGCTTTCGTTCTCCTATTATAATGTAACGCCGGTCGGCTACATCCTGGCAAGAACGATGAGCGATACCAACCGCATCGGCGGTCTCGTCGGCTGGGGTCTGCAGGATATGCTCTGGGCACTCGCCTATGTTATCGGCGTCTTTATCTCGATGCTGTTTTTAAACTGGCAGATGGCTCTTCTGGTCATCTCCGTCGTTCCGTTCATTGCGATTCTGACCGTCGTGTTCCAGCGCCGCATCCTGAACTTAAACCGCAGAATCCGCAAGATCAACTCGACGATGACGGGTGCATACAACGAAGGCATCACCGGCGCACGTACTTCGAAAACGCTCGTTATCGAAGATAAAAACAGCGCCGACTTCCGCGTGATCTCCAATGATATGTACCGCGCATCGGTCCGTGCAACCTCTCTGAGCGCGATCTATATCCCGGTCGTTCTGTTCTTCTCGTCGCTCGCCTCCGCGTTCGTTCTGGCGCAGGGCGGCACGATGGTAACCGTCGGCGATATGGATTTCGGTACACTCTCCGCATTTATCGCTTACTCGATCAACATCTTCGAGCCGATCCAGTCGATCGCCCGCATTATTGCTGAGGTTATCTCCGCACAGGCAAACATCGAACGCGTCACCGAGATGATCGAAACCGAACCGACCATCGTTGATACCCCGGCTGTTATCGAAAAATACGGTGACACATTTAACCCGAAACGCGAAAACTGGGAGCCGATCAACGGCGAGATCGAATTCCGCGACGTCACGTTCAAATACCCGGACGGCAACGAATATATCCTCGAGCACTTCAATCTCCATATCCCGGCGGGTACGACGGTTGCAATCGTCGGCGAAACCGGTGCCGGCAAATCGACGCTCGTCAATATTGCCTGCCGCTTCTTTGAGCCGACCGAAGGTCAGGTTCTGATCGACGGCAAAGATTACCGTGAACGCTCGCAGCTTTGGCTGCACAGCAGCCTCGGCTACGTTTTGCAGAACCCGCATCTGTTCTCCGGCACCATCCGCGAGAATATCCG
>JBGUUS010000117.1:0-15843 GCA_045133675.1 Oscillospiraceae bacterium
CCGTTTTTGCTCACTGATCCGGATGCTCCGCTTGACGCTTTGCGTGACCGCGCCGAAACGGTGTTGAACTTAACCGTCGGCGAGCTCGCACCGGCATACGAGCTGCTGGAGCTCAAACGATATAAACCCATTCTTGATAATATTATATACGAAGGATTCCGCGATACTATCCGGACGATCCGCCACAAAAAGGAGAAAAATAATCCATGAAAAACCCGTATGAGATTCTCGGCGTAAGCTCTTCCGCCTCTGACGACGAGGTAAAATCGGCTTACCGCAATCTTGCAAAAAAATATCATCCGGATAACTATGCCGACAGCCCGCTTGCCGATGTTGCAAGCGAAAAAATGGCGGAGATCAACGCCGCGTTCGACCAGGTTATGGACGAGCGCCGCGGCAAAACCGGCTCCCAGCAGACGCAGAATCCGTACGGTCAGAACCACTACGGCGCCGGCGCTTACGGCAATACCGGTTATAACTCGACCTTTGGCGATGTCCGCCGCCTGATCCAGTCCGGACGTCTCACAGAAGCGGAGGAACTTCTTGACGGCACACCGATCAATTCGCGCAGTGCGGAGTGGTATTTCCTCAAAGGTTCGGTTTATTATTCGCGCGGATGGCTTGAGGATGCCGCAAATCATTTTGAAACTGCCTGCCGTCTTGATCCGAACAACGCCGAATACCGTATGGCATATAACCGTATGGGTTGGCAGCGTCAGGGCAATATGGGCGGTTACGGACAGGGACAGTACCGCCCGGTTCAGCCGGTCGGCGGATGCTCCGCGTGCGATATGTGCCAGGGTCTTATCTGTGCCGACTGCTGCTGTGACTGCATGGGCGGCGACCTGATCGGCTGCTGCTGATCGTAAAAGCGATATTCCCGTCATAAATATAAAGCCTGCCGAAAGGCAGGTTTTGTTGCTTTCCATATTCGTTTAAAGGAGCTTTTTCATGCAGTCAAAATCCAATCCCATTGCGTTCGGCGGTATCGTCTGCGCTTTAAGTTTGCTCTGTATGTTTCTTTCGGGTGTGTTTCCGTTTGCAGAATACACCTGTCCTGCCCTTGCCGGCATTATTTTGGTCGCACTGGTAATCGATTTTGGCAAAAAGACCGCATGGATCGCATATGCCGCGATTGCCGCGCTCTGCCTGTTTGTCACCCCGAACAAGGAAGCCGCCGTGCTGTTCATCGCATTCCTCGGTTACTACCCGATCGTAAAAAGCAATCTGGAACAGATCAAAAGCCGTGTGACCGAATGGATCCTCAAAATCGCGCTGTTCAATGCGGCGTGTGTTTCGGCATACTTCGTTATTATTTATGCATTCGGTATGGTCGAACTGCTCGATGAAATGAGCATGGGTTACGCCTGGGGTATTTACGCGTTCTGGGCACTGGCGAACGTCGTATTCGTGATTTATGACACAGCTCTTTCGCAGGTGATCGGATTCTACTTTACGATGATCCGCCCGAAACTCCATCTGCGCTGAATCCGTATGGATGCGGGATTGTTATACGGCAATCCCGCTTTTTTATAACCATAAGACTTGTTAAAAGAGAGGGATTTCTTATGAAAATGCGTGCTCCGGCAATCCCGCTGATCAACGTTGACCCATTTTTCAACGTATGGGCGATGGCTGATACGATCAACGAGGATGTTACGCGCCATTGGTCCGATGAACCGCATCCGATCACCGGAACGGTAACACTCGGCGAAAAAACATACTGCTTCCTTGGCAAATGCGAAACAGCAGAGGCAATGAAACAGACCGCGCTCGATATCGACGTTCTGTCCACCACCGCTGTTTTGGAAGCGGACGGCATTTCGGTCACCGCAGTTTTTACCACGCCGAATATGCTCGATGATCTCAAAGTTCTTTCCCGCCCGGTATCGTATCTGCAAGTCTCCGTCAAAAAAGGCGGCGTTCCGGTTGATGCCAACATTGCGCTTCACATCGATTACCGCTTTTGTGCCCGAAACGCCGAAGCAAGCGAAGTTGTCTATGAAGACGTAACGTGCGAAGGTCTTTCGTGCGGTCGTATCGGCCGTACCGAACAGAACCCGCTGCACGAAAGCGGCGATCAGATTCCGATCGACTGGGGTTATTTCTACGGCGCAGTTGAAGGCGGAAAAACCGCGGCACATCCGACCGGTATGACGATTGAAAAATCTGCATCGAACGCGCTTTTCCTCCTCGCATACAACGATATTCTGTCGCTTGAATACTACGGTGTTCGCCTGCCGGGTTACTGGCACAAAGAAAACGGCGATATCCGTGCCATTATTTCCGCGGCAAACCGCGAATATGCTGAAATCATGGCAAAATGCCGCAGCTTCTCCGATGATCTTCTGGCAAAAGCGGAAGCATCCGGCGGCGAAGAATACCGCGAACTGCTCACACTCGCCTATCGCCAGACGGTAGGTGCACATAAGCTGCTCTGCGACGAAAACGGCGACATTCTCTTTATCTCGAAAGAGTGTTACAGCGGCGGTTTTGCCGCAACGGCCGATGTCAGCTATCCGTCCACTCCACTTTATCTGCTCTATTGTCCGGAACTTGTCAACGGCATGATGCGCCCGATTTTCAAATACGCACGTTCCGCTGCATGGCCGTATGAATTTGCTCCGCACGATGCCGGACAGTTCCCGCTTGTAAACGGCCAGCGCTATGCAAACGGCACGGACTTCGACGGACAGATGCCGGTTGAAGAATGCGGCAATATGCTCGTTATGATGGCGGCAACCGCGATTGCTTCCAATGATTTTGCTTTCGCAGCATCGCAGTGGGATCTGCTTGAACAGTGGTGCGGTTATCTCGCAAAACAGGGTATGGATCCGGAAAATCAGCTCTGCACCGACGACTTTGCCGGTCACCTCGCACATAACTGCAATCTCTCGGTCAAAGCGATCATGGGTATTGCATCTTTTGCGATTCTCTGCAAAAAGCTTGGCAAAACCGAAGAAGCGGAAGAATGGATGGCAAAAGCGCGTGCAATGGCCGTCACCTGGGAAGAAACCGCCGCAAACGGAGACGGTACCTACCGCCTCGCGTTCGACCGCCCGGATACGTACAGTATGAAATACAACATGCTTTGGGATGTGCTGTTTTGCACCGGAATTTTCCCGGAGGAGCTGATCTCTTCGGAATTTGCATCTTATACGGCGCGCCGCGCAAACGAATACGGCATGCCGCTCGATAACCGTGCCGACTATACGAAATCCGACTGGATTCTCTGGTGTGCATCCATTCCGGACGACGATGCATTCTTTGCCGACATGGTACACCGCGTCTGGCTCGCTTATCACGAATCGCCCTCGCGCAAGCCGATGACCGACTGGTATGACACAAAAACCGCAAAACAGATCGGATTCCAGAACCGAACCGTACAGGGCGGATTGTTCGTCAAAATCCTCAAGGATTCCGGTCTCTGCAAAGCTTAACGCTCTGAAATCCGCAACAAAAAACCGCTGTCAGCAGACAGCGGTTTTTTTATGTGTAATTCTTTATACAGCCGAGGAATAGATGTTTGCGAGGAAAATCATACCGAGAATCAGTGTGAATCCGCCGCAAAGAACGAAATAACCGACTTTTGCTTTTCTTCTTTTGAAATTCGCCGCAAAAAAGCCCATCATACAAACGGCAACCATCATCAGAATGATGTCGATCAGACATTTGATTTCAAACGACAGTGTAAGAAACGGAATAAAATCCGGGAGCAGATTGGCTACCAAATGACCGGCCGGAAGGATCAGAACCGGCATGATATGCAGCGCATGATCCGTATGATGCGCACGGAGGAGAAAAAACTCCATCGCCAAAAGAATCAATAAAATAGCAAGCGATTCAACGATCATATCGTTCCCGCCTTTCTGCGATTAAAACGCGTTGTTGAGGATTTCTTTTGCTTTGGTGTTGTCATTGGTGCAAGCATAGTATGCATATGCGCCTTTGCTGCCGATTACTGCAGTATCCAGTTTTTCAACTTCAGCCGGCGTATAACTTGCAGCAGTTGCTTTAACCTCATCGCGTCTTGCTTTCATCATATCAACAACAGCGCTTGCTTTGGAAGCGTCGGTGAGTTTGATGATGCAGACCTCGTCAGCGGTGATGCCGCTGCCTGCAAGGATAAAGGTCATGTCCTCAACGTCAGCTGCGGTCAGATCATAGCCGAAGAACGAGAGATTATCAACCGGCTGTTCAGCCATTTCCGGGAACTCGATTGCATCGCGCAGGCTTGCAACAACGTCAGCGGTTTTCGGGTTTTTTGCCGGTTCTTCGCCGCATGCAGCAAGCGCAAACAGAAGTACGCCGCAGAGCAGAACTGCAAGGATCTTTTTCAGGTTTTTCATTGTGTGGATCTCCTTTTCTTATTTCACTACTTTATCAATATAGCCATCCGGCTGTACCGCATGTTTGCGGTAATACCGGTACATTGCTTTATGACCGTTACTCTTTAAATGCAGACCGTCGCCCGCATCATAGTCGGAAAGCAGGTTTCCATTTTTGTCTTTCAGCGCATCTTCAACATTTAAGAAGTAAATGCCTTTTTCCTTCGCGAGTTCATAGAGCATATCATTGAACTCGTTGATCTTCGTACTGTTGAAGCTGCTGCGGATATAGCTCGAAGTCGGCGCAAGCGGCGTAAGACTCTCAACATAGATGATCGTCTCCGGATATGCCGCCATCAGCCGGTCGAGGAACTCGCTGTAATACTGAATATGCGCCTTATTGGAAAGACCCGGCATACTGTTTGCACCGATCAGGATATAGATCTTACCCGGATCCGGAACAGCTTCCGGAATTGCATCGAATACCGTTTTCTTCTGCGAACCCGTCGTGGTATAAACGGCATAATCACGCGTAAAGCTCGTGATACCGACGTTTTGCGCCGCAAGAACGTTTTTGGCCGGAACAACACCGTAAACACGAAGGCCGACCGAAACGGAGTCGCCGATAAAGATCGCATCGTCGAAATAATCGTCATCGACCATCTTGGTCTCCGCAACGAGTGTTTCGGCTTTGACGTGTTCGGTAACGACGTCCTCGTCCTCTTCATCCTTCGGCTGCTGGAGTTTCAAGGCGCGGAACATATCAGCCGTTTCCTTGACCGATTCCACCTTGACCGAATCGCTGTTATACATACTCATTGTCAAAGCAAGCTTGTTGACGTTCGGCATGCTCAGATCCTCGGCAATAAACGAGATAAACGATGCCGTAAGCATGATCGACAACGCGAGAATTGCTGCGATTAAAATAATAAACGGAGCACGGCTCGGACGTCGCGGCCGTACCACCCTTCTTCTTTGTGCCATATGAGGCCCCCATCTATATTGTAATGCCCGAAAAAACGGACGGAATTTGCGACTTGAGACACTAAAAAAAGCGCCCATAATTCATTGCATATTATATCATAAGCATACCCGTACCGCAAGCGAAAAAGCACGGCTTTATCAAAAACTTTATATTTAAGATGAAGTTTTGTAATGAAGTCTGGTATCGAAAGATGAAGTTACAAGGCAAAAATGCATTTTCGAAGATGAAGTTACGCACAAAGCGCTGTTTCTTCGCACAAAGCAAAACGCTCTGCCGCTTTCTTTTTTGTGATACCCTATGAAACCGCAAAAAGACAGTGGAATTTGCCGAAAAAAGGGTGTATAATACTTCCGTTATACACCCGAAATTCTGTGTTTTATTTGATAGAAGGGACGTTTTATATGATCAGAGAAGATCTTCGCAACATCGCGATCATCGCACACGTCGACCACGGCAAAACCACGCTTGTTGACGAAATGCTCAAACAGGGCGGCGCTTTCCGTGAAAATCAGGTTGTTGCCGACCGCGTTATGGACTCCAACGACATCGAGCGCGAACGTGGTATTACCATCCTCGCTAAAAATACCGCTGCACACTATAAAGGCATCAAAATCAATATCGTTGACACCCCGGGCCACGCCGATTTCTCCGGCGAGGTTGAGCGTATCTTAAAAATGGTTGACGGTGTTGTCCTGCTGGTTGACTCGGCAGAAGGTCCGATGCCGCAGACCCGTTTCGTTTTGCAGAAATCGCTCGAACTTGGCCATAAAGTTATTATTGCGGTCAACAAGATCGACCGTCCGGACGCACGCTGCCACGAAGTTGTAGACGAAGTTCTCGAGCTTCTGCTTGACCTTGATGCAACCGAAGAACAGCTCGAAAGCCCGGTTCTCTTCTGCTCCGGCCGCGACGGCACGGCTTCTCTCTCGCCGAACCACGCAGGCACCGATCTCACTCCGCTTTTTGATGCAATTATCAACCACTTTGATGCACCGGAAGGTGACGAAACCGGCGATCTGCAGGTTCTCGTTTCTTCCATCGACTATAACGATTACGTTGGCCGTATCGGTATCGGACGCGTTGAGCGCGGTATGATCCGCCAGAACCAGGACGTTATGGTTGCCGATTACCACAATTCCAAAGCGCCGTATCGCGGCCGCATCGTTTCGCTCAACCAGATCGAAGGCTTGAAACGTGTTCCGGCTGAAACCGCAATGGTTGGCGATATCATCATCTTCTCCGGTATCGAGAACATCACGATCGGTGATACGCTCTGTGCACCGGCAAATATCGAACCGCTTCCGTTCGTCAAAATCTCCGAGCCGACGGTTGAAATGACCTTCTCCGTTAACGACAGCCCGTTCGCCGGCCGCGAAGGTAAGTTTGTTACCTCGCGCCAGATCCGCGACCGTCTGTTCCGCGAACTCCTCAAAGACGTTTCGCTCCGCGTTACCGAAACGGACAACACCGACAGTCTGAAGGTTGCCGGCCGCGGCGAGATGCATCTCTCGATCCTCATCGAGAATATGCGCCGCGAAGGCTATGAATTCTCCGTCAACCCGCCGCGCGTTCTTATGAAAACGATCGACGGCGTACAGTGCGAGCCGATCGAGCGCCTGCTCATCGACGTTCCGGAAGAATTTGTCGGCAGCGTTATGGAAAAACTCGGCACGCGCAAAGCAGAACTCCAGCAGATGGCACCGCAGGGCAGCCGCATGCGCATCGAATTTTTGATTCCGTCGCGCGGTCTCTTCGGCTATCGCAGTGAATTTTTGACCGATACCAAAGGCGAAGGCATCATGAACGCGATCTTTGACCGCTATGAACCGTTCAAAGGCGAGATCTCGCGCCGCAGCAACGGCTCGCTCATCTCCTATGAAAACGGTACCTCCGTTGCTTACGGTCTGTTCAACGCACAGGAGCGCGGCACGCTGTTCATCGACGCCGGTGTTGAAGTATACGAAGGCATGGTTATCGGCTTCTCTCCGCGTTCGGACGATATGGTCGTCAACGTCTGCAAGAGAAAACAGCTGACGAATATGCGTGCTTCCGGCAGCGATGATGCACTGCGTCTGATCCCGCCGAGAAGAATGAGCCTTGAGGAATGCCTCGAGTTCATGGCAGAAGACGAGCTTCTGGAAATCACACCGAAAAACATCCGCATCCGCAAGACGATCCTCAACAACGATCTGCGCGCGAAAGCAAACAGCAAGAAAAACAAGGGTTGATCCCAATAAAAAACACGGTTCCGATGGAACCGTGTTTTTGTTTTGTCCGACTGTTTATTCGCTCAATGCAGCATAAGCTTCAAGAATCCACATCGTACCGGCAAAACTGATCGTTGCACGGCAGGAGGTCGGGTTTCCGGCACTGTCATAGCGCGACGTGCAGGAAAACAGCAATGCACAGATTCCTTTTTCCATTATCAGATCCAGCGATCCATTTTCGGAACCGTATCTTGCGAAATTTTCTTTCGCTTTCTGCAGCATATCGGCGTTTAGATCTCCGCCTTTTATTTTTGTCTGTATCTCATAGCTTACACTGATGCGTGTTTCATCGCGCTCGGTGAAATCAACTTTCGAAAGATCTATCCATTCCTTCTCCGGATAAACGTGAAGCTCCTTTTCCGGATCAATCTCTACGCCTTCCTGCGCAACAAAAATGTCGATCTGTTCGATCATTGCATTCGGTTCGACCGGTTCTTCGAAAATCACAAAAACATCATAAAGTCCCGGCTCGATTCCCTCACCACCAAAAAACGAATACTGGATCGTTGCCTTTTTTCCGAGAAATTCCGCATCATTCTGCTGGTAATAGCGGTCACCGTTGTTTGAAAAATACTTTTCTTCCAGACTGATCGCCTTATCATCCATTATCGCAAGGAATTCTTCTTCCGAAAGGCCGTATTCCAATCCGTTATACGTAAAATAGCCGTATTCCTTACCCTTTTTTGTATTCGGATAAGACGGCGCGCACGCCGTGAGCAAGAGCAAAACGGCGAGGATGACAGCTGACAATTTGATCTTTTTCATGGTGTACACTTCCTTTTTACGTTTATATTTTCCGAGGTTTTCCCTCACCTATATTATACACGAAAGAGAAAGTGCTCACAATATGAAAACGCTAAGTGGTCGATTCTGCGTGCTAAGTGGTCGATATCGGACGGTAAGTGGTCGATTTTCGCACATGGACGATTTTCATTTATTCGCTCAATGCAGCATTGTCGATCGCGATCAGTGCCAAAAGCGCACCCCAATGATAGAAACCGTCACTGTTCAAAACGTCGTCGCCTTCACCGGTCGTACCGTTATAGTTTTCGTGAACGTGACCGTGTTCGCGCCATTCTTTCAAAAGCAGGTCGCGCGATTTTTCTGCGAGAACACCGCAGGCTTCTTCCAATCCGCGTTTCTTCATTGCGTTATATGCCAGATAGTTCATCGGCGCCCAGATGCGGCCGCGCCAATAGTTCTGATCGCCGTACGCCGGATCGCTGCGCGTGATGGACGGCATGATATATTCGCCCATGAACTCTTCTTCGTTATAGAAATGCTCGCTGAGCATCCGCTGTACGCGTTCGTCGGAAACGCGGTCGCTGTAAAGCGCATAGAACATCGTTGGCGAAAGACGGGTACTGAATTCGCCGGTATCGGTGCGGCGGTTGCAGTAAATACCGAGCTTCTCGTTCCAAAGCGAATCGAGACCGTCTTTGGCGTGTTCCGCACGGGCAAGAAGCTCCGCTTTTTCCGTTTCACGGCCGATAATTCCGGCAAGTTCAGCGAGTGCTTCGCAGTCTTCGATATAAAGGCCGGTCAGACCGACGTCGGCGAGCTTCATAATATGCCGCTCGCTGTCAAACGGGATATCATCGTACATCGGCGAGTTATCAAGACCGGATTCCAGCGCTCCGCCCAAAGTGCAGTTGAGATCAAAGAGTTCCCAATAGTTACCGTAACGCGGTTCAAACGGATCCGAACCCCAGCAGAGCGTTCCGTTTTCGAGCATACGGTGTTCTTTAAACCAGCGATTCCAGGTGAGCAGGCGGTCAAATACCGAAGCAGCGAAGTCTGCTTCACCAAATTTTCGGTAAAGACCGAGAACCGTCATTGAACCGACCGGCGGCTGTGAACGGTCACGCGACGTACCGACACGGGAACCGAAATTCGGAACAAATCCGTTTTCGGTGATTTCATTCAAAATGCCATAGACGTTGGCATAAGCAAGTTCCTTGGAAGCGAGCGCCGCCATACTCGCCGAGAAGAAGGTGTCCCAACAGAAAAGGACGTATCCGCCCCATTGAATATTCCAGATACGGCTGACGGGTGTGCAAAGCTGCTCATTGGTCGGCTCGTAAATGGTATCCCACGCCATGCAGGCACGAAGCGCTTCATACGCTTCGGCCAATTCGCCATATCGTGCCGACTCCGCTTTTACTTTTGCAGCTGCTTCATCGAGAATCACGCGGACTTCTTCAACGGATTTTGCCGGCGTACCAACAGTGACGACGACCGGTTTATCGAGCGCAAACGAAACAAACGGACAGCGCATATTGGCGTTCATTTCGCGGATCGGCGTTCCGTTGACAAAAATGTTGAACGTGCGGTCATCAACCGTTGCAGAGAGCGTTGTTTCATCCACGCGGGAGGTTACACCCGGGCGGTTCCAAAGCATGGATGCCGAAACGAGCAAAGTCAGCGGGACGTAAGAAAACTCCGCCTGCGAGATCAGCATGACAAGTTCCTCTCCGGTGGAGGCGGTTTCCACACGCACCTGTTTGCCGTGATATTCCATATCCATCGCGGTATATGTGCCATCCCAACTGCGCATACCCGGATGCAGATGTTCTTCGTCCGCTCCTTTGCGGCCGATCAAAGCCTCGTGCAGTACAGTGCCGCGCGGAATATCTTTAAAAGAAAGCGAAACACTCAGACCGTACGGCATCAGCACGTGCGAAAAGACATTATAATTATCATAAGTAAACCAACCGTTATAGAGATCCATATCGAAAAATCTCCTCCCGTTTTTTCTTCGATTATAACATAGGGAACCAGGCGTCTTCAAGAAATATCGCAAATCCGCTTGCGAATCGGAAATATTTCCGTTATACTGTATACTGAAATAATTTGTACAAAGATAAGGAGAATTCTATGAAGCTCGCAAATCTCTTTGCCGCACAGGATATGACCACGGGCAAACCGATGTCCCGCCTGCTGCAGTTTTCGATCCCGCTGTTGATCGGCAACCTTGCACAGCAGATGTATAACACGGTCGACTCGATCGTAGTCGGACAGTTCGTCGGCGACAACGCGCTTGCTGCCGTTGGTGCTTCCGGTCCGGTATTGAACCTGCTGCTCGTTTTATTTATGGGTATTTCCAGCGGCTGCGGTATTATGGTATCACAGTATTTCGGTGCAAAAGACCGCGACAATCTCTCACATACGGTCGGTACTGCGCTCACATTGATTACGATTGCCAGTGCGATCATCATGGTAGCAGGTCCGCTTCTCACAGGTCCGCTGATGTCCCTGCTGGATACGCCGGTCGAAATCTACGGTATGTCCTGTTCGTACCTGACGATCATCTTTGTCGGTATCATCGGCACGGCATTTTACAACATTGTCTCCGGTATGCTTCGCGGTCTCGGCGATTCGTTCACACCGCTTCTGTTTTTGCTTCTTGCCTGCGGCTTGAACATCGTACTCGATCTTCTGTTCGTTATCGCTTTCGACTGGAAGGTTGACGGTGTTGCGTGGGCAACGATCATTGCACAGGCTGTTTCCGGTGTTCTCTGCCTGATCCGCCTGTTCCGTATGCACGATGTTCTCGATATCAAACCGTCGATCCTCAAACCGCGCAAAGCGCTTGTTCTCCAGACCATCAAGCTCGGTCTTCCGGCGGGTCTGACACAGGCAATCTTCTCGCTGGCTTCCATCGTTGTTCAGGCACTCATCAACACCTTCGGTACGATCGTTATCACCTGTGCAATCGTTGTTATGCGTGTTGACGGCTTTGCTATGATGCCGAACTTTACTTACGGCGCCGCAATGATCACCTATACGGGTCAGAACGTTGGTGCAGGCAAACTCGGCCGCGTTAAAAAAGGCGCAAAAGCCGGTCTTACGCTCGGTCTTTGCACCTCGATCGTTCTCGTTATCGCGCTGATGTTCTTCGGCAAATACCTGATGATGCTCTTCACCAACACACCGGAAGTTATCAACATGGGTGTACATATGATGCAGATTCTTGCCGTCGGTTACGTTGCCGTATCGGTAACGCAGGTTCTCTGCGGCGTTATGAGCGGATCGGGCGACACGGTTACGCCGATGCTCATTTCCCTCACCACCACGGTTGCAATCCGTGTTCCGCTGGCATATTTTATTGCAGAGTTGACCAAAACAGCTCAACTGCCGACCGGATCGGAAGACTGTATCTTTATCTCGCTGCTTGTTTCCTGGGTTCTCGGCGCAGTGCTCTCGTTCCTGTTCTATAAATTTGGCGGATGGCACAGAAAAGCGGAGGCTTTTGCAAAACCGGAAACCGTTGACGCAGAATAATCACAATGTTTCTTGCAAAACCCTGCCGTTTGGCAGGGTTTTGTTGTTGACATTCGAAAGGAAAACGGATATACTATTAAACAATAATGCGAAACGCGCGGAAGAGAAGAGTACGTATAAAGAGCGTCCACCAGAGAGTCCGGTCAGGTGAAAGCGGATGACGAAGGATATGCGGAAGATGGTCTCGGAGCGGCACCGGTGAAGTAACGTCAGCCGGTGACGGTTGTACCGTTATCACAACAATAAGGCAGACTTTTTTACGCAAGAGGTCTGTGAATTAAAGTGGTACCACGAAGCGAAGTACGCTCTCGTCTTTAAACAAGATCGAGAGCGTTTTTCTTTTTGTGCGAAAACGCAAAAGCAATCCAACAGGAGGATTTTAATATGGCAGACAAATTTTATATCACGACCGCCATCGCCTACACCTCGCAGAAGCCGCATATCGGCAATACCTACGAGGCAGTTTTAACCGATGCGATCGCACGTTATCATCGCTTAAAAGGCGACGACACGTATTTTCTGACCGGTACCGACGAACACGGCCAGAAAATCGAAGATTGCGCAAAAGCAGCAGGCATCTCGCCGCAGGCTTACGTTGACAACATTGCAGGTCAGATCCGCGGTATCTGGGACATGATGAACACATCCTACGATCAGTTCATCCGTACGACGGATCCGCAGCACGAACGTGTTGTTCAGAAGATCTTCAAAAAGCTCCATGAGCAGGGCGACATCTACAAATCCCGTTACGAGGGTTGGTACTGCAAACCGTGCGAGTCTTTTTTCACCGACACGCAGGTTGTTGACGGCAAATGCCCGGACTGTGGCCGTCCGGTTGAAAAAGCATCCGAGGAAGCTTACTTCTTCCGTATGAGCAAATATCAGGACCGCCTGATGCAGTATATCGAAGACCATCCGGACTTTATCCAGCCGGAATCCCGCAAAAAGGAAATGGTCAACAACTTCTTAAAACCGGGTCTGCAGGATCTCTGCGTTTCCCGTACCTCGTTCAAATGGGGTGTTCCGGTTGATTTCGATCCGAAACACGTTGTTTACGTCTGGATCGACGCACTCTCGAACTACATCACCGCTCTCGGCTATGACCCGGACGGTTCGAGCGAGAAATTCAACAAATACTGGCCGGCTGACGTGCATATCATCGGTAAAGACATCCTGCGCTTCCACACCATCTACTGGCCGATCATGCTGATGGCGCTTGATCTGCCGCTGCCGAAGAAAGTCTTCGGTCATCCGTGGATGCTGTTTGGCCGCGATAAGATGAGCAAATCCCGCGGCAACGTTATTTATGCGGATGATCTGGCAAACCAGTTCAGCGTTGATGCCGTTCGTTACTACATGGTAAGTGAAATGCCGTTTGCACAGGACGGCGCAATCACCTACGAAACCGTTATTGCACGTTACAATGCAGACCTTGCAAACACGCTCGGCAACCTTGTAAACCGTACCGTTTCGATGTGCCACAAATACTTCGGCGGCACGCTCGAGAAAAAAGCGCCGGTTGAAAGCTTTGACATCGAACTTGCTGCAGCTTGCAAAGAGACGGCTGAAAAATACATGAAGCTGATGGATGACCTCCGTCTGGCTGATGCGATCGAATCCGTTATCAATCTTGCAAGACGCGCAAACAAATACATCGATGAAACCATGCCGTGGTCGCTCGCAAAAGACGAGGCAAACCGCGACCGCCTGATGACGGTTATGTTCTGCCTGATCGAGACGATCCGTCAGATCGGTGTTCTGCTGCAGCCGTTTATGCCGGCAACCGCAGAGAAGATCTTTGCACAGATCGGTTCGAACCTCACCTCCTTTGAAAGCCTTGCCGCATTCGGCGAAAACGATATCGAGACTGTCGGCACCGCAGAAGCACTGTTTGCACGTATCGATGAGAAGAAAAAACTCGAAGAGCTCAACGCTTTTGTTGAGGCACAGATGAAAGCGGCAGCGGCAAAGAAAGAAGCCGAAGAGAAAAAAGCAGAAGGCATCGCCCTGATCGGTATTGAAGACTTTGCAAAAGTCAGCCTGCGTGTTGGCGAAATCAAAGCCTGCGAGAAGGTTCCGAAGTCGGATAAACTGTATAAACTCATGCTCAACGACGGCGAAGGCGAACGCCAGATCGTTTCCGGCATTGCAAAATGGTACAGTGAAGCGGATCTGATCGGCAAGAAAGTCATCATCGTTGCAAACCTCAAACCGGCAAAACTGCGCGGTGTTGAATCCAACGGCATGCTGCTTGCAGCAGATACGGCTGACGGCGGCGCAAGCGTCATCTTCGTGGATAATAACATCCCGAACGGTGCCGCTATCCACTAAATAACAAACCGCAAAACCTCTTCCGCAAGGAAGAGGTTTTGATATGAGGATAAACTATGGTAAACGGAATTTTTGACTCCCATGCACATTACGATGACGATCGCTATGACGAAGACCGCGGTGAGGTAATCCGCATGATCCGCGAAAACGGTGTTGCGTACGTTACAAATATCGGCTGCGATATGAAAAGCTGTGCAACAAGCATTGCCCTTGCAGAAGAAAACGAAATGTTCTATGCGACGGTCGGAATTCATCCGGAAAATGCATTGGAAGCAACGGAGGAAAATCTGAAAAAGATCGAATCGATGCTTTCGCACCCAAAGGTTGTGGCACTGGGCGAAATCGGTCTCGACTATTACTGGGATGAGCCGGCACGCGATATCCAGAAAGCAGCTTTTGAAGCGCAGCTGATTATGGCGAAAGAACACGATATGCCGGTGGTTATCCATGCACGTGATGCAGCGGAAGACACGCTGAACCTGCTCAAACAATACCGCCCGGAAGGTGTCATGCACTGCTTCTCCGGATCGGCGGAAACGGCAAAAGAGGTTGTAAAGCTTGGGCTTTACATTGGTTTCACGGGCGTTGTCACGTTCAAAAACGCGCGCCGTGCTCTGGAAGCGGCTGCGGTTGTTCCGCTTGATCGCCTTCTGCTTGAAACAGACTGTCCGTATATGGCGCCGGTGCCGTTTCGCGGAAAGCGCACCACTTCGGATATGATCGCATATTCCGCAGAGGTTCTGGCACAAATCAAAGGTGTTTCGACACAGGAACTGATCGACATCACACGCGAAAACGCCAAACGCCTCTATCGCATCCCGTAAACTGCATATTACAGCAAAGCCGCTGACGAATGTCAGCGGCTTTTTCTTTTATACACACGCACACTCCTGTACAAAATCCTCGATAATTTCACACAGGTGGATTTTGTCCGGCTGCAGCTTACCGATATCGGCACAGAACTGTTTGAGCCTACTGAGATCCTCGCAAAGATCTTTTTCCTCAAACAACACCTTCCCTCTTTCCGTGATACGAAGGCCATAGCGCTCAACCGGGCATCCGGTGTCGTTCATCATTTTCATTTGCGTGATTTGACAAGTCATATTGTTACCCCTTTCGATTTGATACTTCAATTTTAGCGCTTATAATCTGTCAACACAATCCATAATTGTATATTATTATAAATTTTATAAGTAAATAGCGTATTGACAAATACAGATACAAACAATATGATTAAAGTAACCCAAAAGGACAGGTGAATCAAATGAATATCAATGAATACGTAAAAGAATACCGCGATACAAAAGATACCGTTTTGCTCGATGTCCGCACCGAGGCTGAATATGCTGAAGGCCATATTCCGGGCAGTATCAATATTCCGCTCGACGAGCTTCCGTTTTCGCTGGATGCGGCACCGGACACGAAAGTATACGTTTATTGCCGCAGCGGCAGACGCAGCGGCAACGCTTGTTATATCTTAAAAGAGGAAGGATTCGACCCGATCAATATCGGCGGTATCCTCGATTACACCGGCGAACTGGAATAAGCGAAAAACCGATATACGCAATTTGAGCGTATATCGGTTTTTTTAATCAGGAATTCATCAAAAAAGCGTGAAATCGGCGGCGGTTTCTGCTAAAATAAAGAT
>JBGUUS010000118.1:0-3557 GCA_045133675.1 Oscillospiraceae bacterium
ATATGATCAAAAAGCGCTTTACTGCGTGGTGGGATGGTGAGATTATCGACCGCTGCTGCGCCAGTATAACATTTAGCAATGCCGCAGCTGTTGATAAAGATCATATTCTGGATTTCCCGAAAGATAAGGATGAAATCTTCAAATTCTGGACCGATCCGGAACAACTCATCAAACGAAACCGCCTGATGATGGAAAACTCGTGGTACGGCGGCGAAGCTTTTCCGCTCGTTAACCTGAATATGGGTGCTTCCGGTCATGCCGGTTTCTTTAAAGGCGCAGACTTTGCTTTCGCGGATACGGTATGGTTTTTCCCGAGTGCCAAACACCCGGACGAAATCGAATTTGACGAAAACAGCTTTCTGTTTAAGAAAACACTTGAGATCGCAAAAGCACTTGCGGACGACAGCAAAGGCGACTACGGCGTAAGCGTTTCCGACAGTTCCGGAAATATCGATGCGCTTTCTCATCTGCTCGGTCCGGAAGAGCTTCTCCCGCTGATGATCGAAGAGCCGGAAGCGGTAAAAGCCGGCATGGAAAAAATTCAGGTTGCATACGAAGCAATCCACAGACGTGTGTATGATATCGTAAAAGACGTAAACGACGGCGGCAGCTCGATCGGTTGGCTGCATACATGGGCACCGGGCTTACACGCACAGCTGCAGTCCGACGCATCGGTTATGATCTCCAACGCAATGTACCGCGAGTTCATCGAACCGGAACTCAGAACGCAGTGCGATATGCTTGATTACCCGCTCTATCACTTTGACGGTATCGAGCAGCTTCGTCATCTTGATACCCTGCTCTCAATCGAAAAACTGCGTACGATCCAGTGGACGCAGGATGCCGGACAGCCGCCGTGCACAGAGTTCTTCCCGCAGCTGCAAAAAATCCAGAAAGCCGGAAAGAACCTGCTGATTTGGGTAGAACCGGAGCAGGTCAAACCGATCATGGAAAACCTCTCTTCCAAAGGTCTTTTCCTGCTTGTCAACGCTTCTTCCAAAGAAGAAGGCGAAGATATCCTGAAATATATCGCCAAAGCAACCCACGAATAAAATACGCAAAAATTCCTGATGCAGTGAAACAGCATCAGGAATTTTTAATTTGCATCATATTGGATTTTCCCGTTTTCCTTGACCGCCGATCTTTTCTTTTATATAATGAAACTATCAATATAACCTGAACGGAGGAAAGATCATGGCATTTAGTAAAGACTTCGCCTGGGGTGTTGCAACAGCGGCATATCAGATCGAAGGCGCGCATAACGAAGACGGCAAAGGCCCTCAGATCTGGGATGTATTCACACACGAAGACGGCAAGATCTTCATGAATCACAACGGCGATGTTGCCTGTGACCACTATCATCTTTATAAAGAAGATGTCAAACTGATGGCGGAGCTCGGCATTAAAGCGTACCGCTTTTCCATCAGCTGGTCCCGCCTTTTCCCAAAAGGCGAAGGCGAGTTAAACGAAAAAGGTGTACAGTTCTATTCCAACCTGATCGATGAGCTGCTCAAATACGGTATTGAACCGTATATCACCCTTTTCCATTGGGATTATCCGTATGCGCTGTATCAGAAAGGCGGATGGATGAACGACGATTCGGTGAAATGGTTCGCTGACTATGCGCGCGAAGTTGTCCGCCTGTTCTCGGACCGCGTCACCTACTTCATTACCTTTAACGAACCGCAGTGCTTTATCGGACAGGGCTTTGAACAGGGTATTCACGCACCGGGCATCAAACTCCCGCATAAGGACATTTTCAAAATGTGCCATAACGTTCTGCGCGCACACGGTGCCGCAGTTATCGCAATGCGCGAAGCTGCTGTCCGCCCGATCAAGATCGGTTACGCACCGACGAGCAGCGCGCACTACCCGTCCACCGATTCTCCGGAAGATATCGAAGCAGCAAAGAAAGCATATTTCGGATGCGAACCGATCAGCGACACTACAATGTGGAACGTAAGCTGGTGGAGCGATCCGGTTATGCTCGGCACATATCCGGAAGAAGGTCTCAAAATGTACAAGGACTATCTCCCGGAGATCACCGAAGAGGATATGAAACTCATTCATCAGCCGCTCGACTTCTACTGCCAGAATATCTACAACGGCTGCGAGATCCGCGCCGGTGAAAACGGCGAGCCGGAATTCATTGACCGGAAACCGGGCTATCTCCGCACCGCGCTCGGCTGGCCGATCACACCGGAATGTCTGCGCTGGGGTCCGCGTTTCCTTTATGAACGTTACGGTCTTCCGGTTATTATCTCCGAAAACGGTATGGCGGCGCACGACTGGGTCTCTCTCGATGGAAAAGTTCATGACCCTAACCGTATTGACTTTGTTGAGCGCTACTTAAACGAACTCGAGAAAGCAACCGAAGACGGCGTTGACGTTCAAGGTTACTTCCTGTGGACCTTCACCGATAACTTTGAATGGACCTACGGCTATTCGCAGCGCTTCGGCATCGTTCACGTCGATTACGAAACGCAGAAACGCACCATAAAAGATTCCGGCTACTGGTACCGCGACTGGATCAAAAAGCACAGCTAAAACCGCGATAACTCTATAAACGTAAAAAAGCAGGTCTTTCGACCTGCTTTTTTCTGCACAGTTTTACAGCAGTGAAATGTACTTATAACTGCATCATAACACCAAATATGACAAACAGAATAATCAAAACAGAACCTAAAATCATAAGCGCACCTATGATCTGATTTTTCCAGTTGTTGTCCTGCGTCTGCGTGTTGTGGTAGCTGGATGATGTCGGTGCAGGAGCTTTTGGCTGCTGCGGCGGCATCTGAAAATTCGGATTGAACTCGCGGATCTGACGAACATATTCGTAGAGTGCCGCGTCAGTAAACATCTTTTCTGTAACACCGGCGGACGGCGAAAACGTCATATTGGCAATATTGAACTTCGTATACAGCAACGTCAGCATGCACTCTTTGTAGACATACGGACTAAGTTTTCCGCCGTTATAAAGCGAACGAAGCTTATTCAAAAGCGGATCGAAAGCCAGAACGCTGCTCACGATCGTGTTTTGTCCGGTAGGCCGCAGATTGGCATACATATCACTGTTTACTTTACCCGTCGGGAACAGAATATTTCCTCCTTCATATTTCCGCAGTAAATGCGCGCCGGTTGCCGCAATATCGGAAAGTCTCTGCGCGGTCTTGTCGGAAATGAGCTTTACACGCAGTGCGATCTCATCCGGGTCACAGTCAGCTATCGCCATATCATATGCCGAAGGAATCGTATGACCGAGTTTTGCTGCGACATTTCCTGCCTGTGCGTTGGTGTACGACGTATGTTCGCCAAGATAGGAATAGAAGTACGCTTCCCAATCCCGCGGATTTTCATCAAGAATCCGCTTATAATACTCCGCGGCATGCTCAAGATCCTGCACTTCCAACGATTTTCTGGCACGCTCATAGAGATTAGCCATTTTCGGACTGGCTTCTGCTTCTACCTCAACCATCAGTTGTCTGGCTTCTTCCACCGTATATTTCGCGCCGCACCGCTGACAAACGTAAAGTCCGTCCTGTTTGATCAAATCGCGG
>JBGUUS010000119.1:0-4153 GCA_045133675.1 Oscillospiraceae bacterium
GACCGCTACATCACCTATACCTGGTTCGACGGAACCGACCCGTTCCAGAATACAGCCGATCTGATCGAAGTCGGCAGGGCATATTGATGCAATAACGGATAATCAGGAAAACGCGCCTCGTTTGAGGCGCGTTTTTGCGTGTAAAAGACGGCAGAAAGCAACGTTTCATGATGGATATGTGCTGTTTTGGAATCCAAAGATGTGGTATATTGAAAAGACGGAAACGGAGAGTGAGAAGCATGGAGAAAATATACCGCATTTTACGTCGGTTTTTATATCCGCCTGTATGGCTGGCGGTGCTGTTGGTTCCGATTTCGGCGGCGGCGCTGGCAGTGACTTTTGTTTCAGGGAAAACCGAAAGCGTATCGGCCGTGATCGGATATGTGCTCTCTGCCTATACACTTGCTGTGATTTGCGTATGGATTCCCGAAATTGTACGTGTGTGTATCCGCTTTAAAAACAGAAATCGCTATCTCATCCGATATCGCGGTGATGTGTCGCTGCGGATCCGCGTTTCTCTGTACACGTCGCTTGCGGTCAATCTATTGTATGCGGTCTTACAGCTGATCAACGGAATGGAGAACCATTCGGTATGGTATTATACGCTTGCCGGGTATTATGCTCTGCTTGCTGTCCTTCGCTTTTTCCTGTTAAAGGATATCCGGAAAAACCGGCGAAGCCGGGAGGAGGAATATCGGCGCTATCGATTCTGCGGCATTTTTCTTTTGATGATACATGTGTTACTTACGGTTATTACGGTGTATATCGTATATCAGAATCGAGGATTTTCGCACGGAGAGATCGTCACGATCGCTATGGCGGCGTATACCTTTTATTCCGTGACGATGGCTGTGGTGAATGTGCTGAAGTATCGCAAACACGAAACACCGACGGTACTTGCCGCAAAATCCGTCAGCTTTTCTGCCGCTCTGGTCTCCCTGCTCTCTTTGGAAACGGCAATGCTTTCGGCATTCGGATCGGCGGAATCGCCGCTGCTGCGCCGTATTATTACAGCGGCGACGGGATTTGTAGTTTGTACTACCGTACTGGCTTCGGCGGTTTATATGATCGTTCGCGGAACGCGCGAATTGCGGAAAAAGATGCAATAAAAATGTCCCGAAGAATATCTTCGGGACATTTTTCGTCTTGTTTTACAGAATGACGTTCTTTCTTTCGCCGGCAAACCAAGCGTTGAGCGTATCAAATACGATTTCAGCGCGCAGGAGCATCGACTCTTTCGTAGCGAAAGCGACGTGCGGCGTTACAACGCAGTTCTTCGCGTGGAGCAGCGGATGTGCGGTATCCAGCGGCGGTTCAATCTCGAATACGTCAATACCTGCACCTGCAAGTCTGCCTTCGTTGAGTGCAGCTGCAAGCGCCTCACTGTCGACCACAGGGCCGCGTGCGGTGTTGATGAGGTATGCAGACGGTTTCATCATAGCGAGCTCGTCAGCGCCGATCAGACCGCGTGTAGAAGCGTTCAGCGGGCAGTGGAGCGTTACGATATCGGACTGTTTGAGAACTTCTTCAAGCGGAAGCTGTTCGATATAATCCGGTGCTTCTTTCGGGCGGTGGTTGTATGCGATCACACGGCAGCCGAACGCTTTGCAGAGAGCGGCAGCAGCCTGACCGATTTTGCCCAGACCGATGATGCCGACGGTTTTACCGGAGAGCTCAAAGCCAACCAGACCGTCTTTCGTTTTGCCTTCGCGGCAGCGTGCGTCAACCTGCGGAACATTGCGCAGCAGGGTGAGCATCAGGCAGAGAGCAAGCTCAGCAACCGATACATTCGAATAGCCGGAAGCGTTGCTGACCTGTACGCCGCATTCCTTGCAGGCTTCGAGGTCAACGTGATCAACACCGGTGAATGCGATGTTGATGTATTTGAGGTTTTTGCAGGCGCGGATAACTTCGCCTTTCAGCGGCATATTGGCGATCATGATGACGTCGGCATCTTTGGCGCGTTCGATCTGAACAGCCGGATCCATGTTGCGCTCATATGCAGTGAAGGTGTGGCCTTCTGCACGCAGAGCAGCAGCGTATTTTTCGAGTGCTTCTGCGGAGATAGCGAGGGATTCAAGCAGAACGATATTCATAAGAGACTTCCTTTCTCAATAAGTACGGGTGACTTTTGCCGGTTTGGTGCGGCTCTGGCCGATTTCGGCACCGTTTTCGATCAGACGGGCTTTCAGCGCTTCGATGTCGACATTGCGCGGTTCGACATTCGATTTGACAGCAAGAGCAGCGGCGGTGCCGGCGCCTTCGCCGATCGGAAGAATGTGGCCCATTGCACGCCACGACTCGTACGCGATCTGATCGGAGGACATGCAGCGGCCGGCAATGAGCAGACCGTCGAGCTTTTCCGGAACCAGGCAGCGATACGGGATCTCATAGCCTTCGTGTTCCAGGAAGCGGCGGTAACCGTAGTAATGAATGACCGGGTTTGCGCCCATTGCGATGCTGTCCGGGAAAGCGGCGCCTTCCAGAACATCTTCGCCGGTGATTGCATACACGCCTTTGATGAAGCGGGTCTGACGGATACCGATCAGAACGCCGGTGTCAACGATGCGGGCATTTTTGAGGTCCGGATTCTTTTCTTTCAGTGCTTCGAGATGTGCGAAAGAATCGCGGCGAGTCTGAATTTCCATATCGGTGAGTTCTTTGCCGTCGATGCCGTTATGGCAGCCGGCGGAAGGACCCCAGAGAACCATCTCGTTGCCGAAAAGGCCGCCCGGGAATTTGGTGTCCGGGTCAAAGCCGCTGATCTTATACATAATGCCGTCTTCCAGGCGGTGCGCTTCTTTGTGTTTGATCTGCCAGAATTCGGCGCCTGCTCTTGCGGCAACGTCGCCGTCGCCGGTTGCGTCGATAACGACTTTACCGAAGATCGCCTGACGGCCCGATTTGTTTTCGATGATGATGCCTTTGACACAGCCGTTTTCAACGATCGTATCGGAGAAATACGTATGGAACAGGATCTCACAGCCGGATTCGATTACCATATCCAGCGTAACTTTTTTGAAAATCTCGGTGTCGAACGCATAGTTGTACGAAAGATCGCCTTTCGTATCGCTGCGGCGTTTCGACTCATAGGAGTTGCGCGAATGCTCGGCACCGCCGGCTTCGATCATTCTAAGGATCAGCTCTTCGCCGATGCCTTTGCATACCTGCAGGTCATCCGGCTGTACCTGGTTGCGTACACCGACGATGGTTGCCATTAAAGACGCGGTTGCCGTTCCGCCGAAAAACGGGAACTGCTCGATGATCAGCGTTTTTGCACCTTCGCGGGCTGCTGCAACTGCAGCGGCAAAGCCCGCACAGCCACCGCCAACAACGATAACATCATAGCTGCCGTATACCGGGAGATCGTGTGCAGGTTCTCTGTAAAACTGCATAAATACTCTTCCTTTCTTTGAACGCGGCCAAAGGCCATATATAAAAAGCGTACTCCGTTTTTGACGGTTTGTCAAGAAAAAGCGGCAAAAAATCGGATCCCGATTTCGGGATCCGATCCTTCTTTGAAAAAGATTATTCCAGGCGGTTGCTCGTGATGTAATCGACGCCGCATTCGATCATGCGGTTTGCGATTTCCGGATCGTCGACGGTCCAGACATTGACTTCGATTCCGCGCTCGTGGCACTTATCGACCCATTCTTTCGTAACGGCGGTGAACAGAATATCGAGGTCCATTTTGTTCTCGACAAGCGTATCGAGCAGTTCATCGGAGAACTCGACCGTTAAAAACTGTGCCGGCTGTTCGGGCAGGTATTTACGGACATAGAGCAGGTTTTCCATAACGAAGGAGATAAAAACAACGTTATCGAGCGCGCCGCAGCGTTTGATCTCTTCGCAGAGCATTCTGGCATCCTCTTCGGTGTACCATGCTTTCAATTCAAGGATCGCCTTTTTCTCATAGCGGACGCAGGTGGAGAGATATTCGTCAAGGCTTGCAAGGCGCTGGTCAATACGCTCGATACCCCACCACGGATGAACGAGCTTAAGGGAACGGAGCGTATCAAAATCGGTCTCGGTGATGACGTGCTCTTCGCCGGACAGGTTTAGTGTTGTCTGGTCGTGGTGCATGATGAATTTTTTATCGCGCGTGACGTAAACGTCCGATTCGATGCCGTAGTACGAACGGTTGCCTGCCGCG
>JBGUUS010000120.1:0-3791 GCA_045133675.1 Oscillospiraceae bacterium
TTGATCCGCGATCAGTTTGATGAAGAAATGGTCGCACGAATCAACTGGTACGGGCAGGATCTGCTCGGTGAATAACTTTGCATTCATGGGCTTGGGGAAGCCCATTCGAATAATAAAGGGTAATTTATTAAAAAATGGAGAGGATAAAAAATGAAAAAACTGATTAGTCTGTTTACCGCTTTGCTCCTCTGCTTCTGCCTTGCAACGCCGGCACTTGCAGAAGGTTTTGTTCCGAGCATCGGCGAGAAAAACGCGCCGACTGTTGTTAAAGCTGAGATTATCGATGCGGACGGTAATGTGATCCGTGAAATCAGCGAAGACTGCCTGATTGTAACTTCTCTGGAAGCAATCCTTGCAGGCGCTGAGGCTGAGAACGATCATCACGACGATAACTTCAATCTGCTCGTTGATATCTACAACAAGATCAAAAACGGCGAGATGAAACTGCCGTATGAAAAATTCAACGCAAATCTCGACCCGGCAAAAATGGTAATCCGCGACTTCTTTGATGCTACGCTGATCTGCACCGAAGATGAAGGTGACGAGATTGACTGCGAACCGAACGCAGACGAAAACTGCGCTGAAGTTCTGGAGCCGAAAGGTGTTCGTCTCCGTATCACTTTTGATACCGGTCTGAGCGCTGATGCTACTCCGTACGTTATGTCCTACAAAAACAACGAGTGGATTACAATTCCGAGCGTAAATAACGGCAACGGCACGGTTACCGCTACTTTCGAGAACCTCTGCCCGGTTGCTATCTCTGTTTACGAAGGCACCGACTCCAACTCCCCGAACACCGGCGATACGAACGACATCGTTCTGTGGGTTGTTCTGCTTGCGGTTTCCGCTGCAGGTCTGGTTGCTCTGCTCGTTTTCAAACGCAAAAAAACCAACTAATTGCATCACCCAAACGGATAGGATGATATGATGAATAAGAGAATGACCGTGAAAACGGCCGCATACTTTTCTGCCATCCTGATCCTGGTCCTTGTAATGCTTTTCAGTGGACTCCGGATTCTGGAGTCCACTGTTCTTTTACCGGAACAGAATCAGGAGAGCTCCATTCACTCGAAAACGATCGAACGAAACGGAAAATCGTATTTTCCGCGCCAGGATATCACCGTAATGATGGTACTCGGCATCGATGAGTTCGGTCCGGTGAAGGACAGCGGCTCGTACAATAACCCGGGTGCAGCGGATATGGTAACGCTGCTCGTATTCAATGAGACGGAAGAGGTCTGTGATATCCTCTGCTTAAACCGCGATACGATGGTGGAGATGCCGGTTCTCGGCATCGGCGGAAAGAAAGCCGGAACGCTCGTCGGACAGCTTGCGCTTTCGCACACGTACGGCAGCGGTCTTGAAGACAGCTGTGAGAATACACGCGAGGCGGTCTCGAACTTCCTCTACGGTGTAAAAATCGATTACTACGCTTCGTTTAACATGGATGCGATCACGCTGATCAACGATGCGGTCGGCGGTGTTACTGTAACGGTAACCGACGATTTCTCCGACGTTGATCCGACGATCACCAAAGGCGAGATCACGCTCAAAGGCGAGCAGGCGATCAACTTTGTTCGTACGCGTAAAGGTGTCGGCGATCAGAAGAATATCTCGCGTATCGAGCGCCAGAAAGAATATATGGAAGGCTTCCTTGATGCCTTCGGCGAAAAAGCCGACGATGAATCGTTCTTCCTTTCGACGTATGACGAGATCAAACCGTACGTTGTGACCGACTGCTCGGCGACGGTGCTGAGCGGTATCGTCAGCCGCTACGGCGACTATAAACTCGGCGAAGTTCTTTCTCCGGAAGGCGAAAACGTTCTGGGCGGCGAGTTCTATGAGTTCCATGCGGACGAAGAAGCGCTGGATGAATTGATTCTGGAGCTTTTCTACGCGGAAAAGGAATGAAACTGAAATGATGAATACCCTCACCCCAAAATGTGAGGGTATTTCTTTTACGTCTGCTGTTTACGTGATATAATGCTATAGTCGATATATATATCTGATGGAAAGAGAATATGATCGCATCATAACATACGATACGGAGAGATACCTCATGATTAAATTAAAAGTCTTGGAGCTTCTTGAAAAGAATGGCCGCACGAAATATTGGCTGTGGAAACAGCTCGGTATGAGCTATCAGAACTTTCATAAGATGATTCATCAGGAAACCCAATCCATCCGCTATGAAAACATCGAAACGATCTGCCGGCTGCTGGAATGCACGCCGAACGATCTCTTTGAAATCACCGATGATTGAAATGAAATCCCTCTCTTTTAAACGGCCGCTCGCCGCGGTTGGCATTCCGTTTTTAGCCGGTGCGTTTCTCGGCGCGTGGAATTTGCTTCTGCTGCTTGCCATAGGTGTTTTGCTGTGCCTGCTTTCGCTGAAAAACAGGCGGCGGCTTTTCTTCCTCGTCTGTGCGATCCTCGGTATGCTCTGTACCGGCATCTATGCGCTTTCGCGCCCGATCGACAGCGATGCGCTGAACGGGCAGACCGTTGTTCTCCGCGGAACGGTAACGGACACACGTACGTATCGGACGGGCTCGCGCTTTGTTTTGCAGAACACATCCGTAAACGGCGATGACAGGAGTGCCGCTGTGCTGGTTTCGGTATGGTTCGAAACCGAAATTGCCGACGGCGACACGGTCGAACTCCGCGCAAAATGTACGGATGCTTCCGGCGCTTTCTTTGATGCGGACCGCTATTACTACGAGCGCGGCATCGACCTCACCGTTTCGGCGGAGGAGATCCTGTATCACAAACCGGCACAGAAAAGACCGCTTTCACACATGATGCGGCTGTGGCGCGAGAGTATCTCGGACACGCTTTACGATCTCTTTTCGGCGGAAAACGCCGCCTTTTTGCAGGGTATGCTGCTCGGTGTGGATGATGATCTCGATCTCAAAACCTTGGAAGTTCTGACCCGCAGCGGTGCCCGCCATCTGTTTGTTGTATCGGGCCTGCACGTGACGCTTGCAGTCAGTTTGCTCTACGCCTTTTGCCGCAAACTGAAACTGCCGGTGCATCTTTGCGCGATACTGGCGCTTCTCTCGGCTTTGGGCATTGTTTTGCTTACCGGCTGCGGTATTCCGGCGGTTCGCGCAGGAATTATGACTTCTGCCGTTTACGGTGGACGTCTTTTCTTCCGCCGGGCCGATTCGGCGAACTCGCTTTTCGGTGCCGCGATTCTGATCGCGCTGTTTGCGCCGTATTCGATCACTTCCGCGAGTTTTTTGCTGTCATTCTGTGCTTCGTTCGGCGTATACGTCCTGCCGCCGGTTTTGCAGAAAGTGCTCGCCGAGCGTTTTCCGAAGCTGCAGAATGCTTCCTCCTCCGGACGCTCGATTATCGCGACTTTTTCCGGAACACTCGCGGTTTTTCCGGTTTCCGCGCTGCTTCTCGGCGGATTCAGCCTGCTTTCACCGCTCACAACGCTCGTTGTTTCCTTTTTGATGCAGCCGCTTTTGTTCACCGGTATTCTGGCGCTTTTGGGAATCCCGGCGGTATCGGATTTTGCGGCTTACCTTTGCGAAGGTCTGCTGCTGATGATGCGCGGGATGTTCTCTTGCTTTGCCGCAGTTCCGTTTTCCTATATGGGAACGGACAGCCCGTATTTTGTGATATGGCTCATTCTCGCGTGTGCGGCTTGCGGTGCTATGTTCCTGCGTAAACGCCGCGCATGGCCGGTTTTGTGTACGGCGGCAGCTCTTTTTCTGCTGCTTCCGGTTTCGATCGGCGCCGTAAAGCTCTGCGAACGTCCGGTGCTGATCGCCTCTGCGGCA
>JBGUUS010000121.1:0-19846 GCA_045133675.1 Oscillospiraceae bacterium
CGACAAAACATGCGGATGTAGCTCATCTGGTAGAGCGCCACCTTGCCAAGGTGGAGGTAGCGAGTTCGAGCCTCGTCATCCGCTCCATAATGGCGCTATAGCCAAGTGGTAAGGCAGAGGACTGCAAATCCTTTACCCCCAGTTCGAATCTGGGTGGCGCCTCCAGAAGAGAAGCACTTCTTTGGAGGTGCTTCTTTTTTTATCTTCTGCAAAGTGCGCAAATCAAAAGCCGGGTCATCTGACCCGGCTTTTCTGCTTTTTCGTTTATTCGTTTTCTTCTGCTTTTTCGGCGTCGCGCTCGGCTTTACGGCGCTTTTTCTCTTCAATCATATTGCCGAGGTCTTCGGCGGTGAAGTTGTATTTCTTGCCGCAGAAGTGGCAGCAGATCTCGCAGCCGCCGTCTTCTTCCATCAGCTCGGTGAGATCCTCCGGCGGAAGGCTGTATACGGTGCGCTCTGCACGCTCATAGCTGCAGTCGCATTCATACGCTGTCGAAACGTCTTCGAGGATGTTCGGGTTTAAACCGTTTAAGAGCATGTTGCAGATCTGCTCCGGGGTATAGCCTTTTTCGAACATCGAGGAGACAGCCGGGATCGTTTTGAGGTTTTCTTCCAGCACATCGATGCACGCTTCATCCGCAAACGGCAGAAGCTGCACGAGAAAACCGCCTGCAGAGCGAACGGTGAGATCCGGATTGACCAGCACACCCAGACCGCATACGGTCGGGATCTGCTCGCTGGTTGCGTAATAGCTTGTGATATCCTCGGCGATCTCGCCGGATACGATCGGTGTCTGGCCGATATACGGCTCTTTCAGACCGAGATCCTTGATAACGCTCAGGAAACCGTCGGTGCCGACAGCGCCGCGTACGTCGAGTTTTCCGGCGTCATTCAGCGGGATCTCAACGATCGGCTGATCAACATATGCTTTGACATTGCCGCCGGCATTTGCGACGGCTAAAAGTCTGCCTGCCGGTCCGCCGCCTTCAATACGAAGCGTTACGGAGTCGTCGCGGCCTTTCAGCGAAAAGCCGATCATGGATGCTGCGGTTGCAAGACGGCCGAGAGCTGCCGTAACAACGGCGCTCGGCTGATGGATACGTTCGATCTCGCTGACGATATCCGTTGAATCAAGCGCACAGGCCATAACGGAACCGTCTTCGGAGATCATACGAACGAGTCTTCCCATATTGTTCGGTTCATTCCTTTCTTTTTGCGGAGCGCGCGACGTATACCACGCGCTGTGTGTCTTCTGCCGGCGGGTCAAATGTATCTCCGGCAAAGGTGTCCAGCAGGATCAGCCCGTTTTCTTCGAGCATTCTGCAGAGTTCTTCGTGTGTGTAAGCGCGCTCCGAGAAATATTCGGTTTCGCGCTCGTACAAGCCTTCTTCCACTTCGGCGAAAAAGTCGAGCGTAATATCCACCGTCCGGTCAACGCACGGGCCGTTCTGCCATACGCAGCAAAGGCCGTCGAGATCGTAGACATATGTCTGCTCCGCGAGAACGTGTTCGTGTTTATAGACGGTATTGGCGTCAAAAATAAAAACACCGCCCGGAGCCAGGAACAGGCTGACTTTTCCGAACGCTTCGGAGAGAGCTTTGGGATCGGTGACATGGTTTACGCTGTCGAGCGCGCAGACACAGCCGTCGATCGTGCCGAACAGGTCGAGTTCGGTCATATCCTGACACAGATACAGTGCACTGCTGCCGTTTTCATACTTTTTGTTGATCGCTTCGGCAAGCATGTCCTCCGAACCGTCAACACCGATCATATCGTAACCTTTTTCGGCGAGAACTTCCGTCAGCGATCCGGTGCCGCAGGCGAGGTCGAGCACGATCTTGCCCGGCAGACCGTATTTTTGAAAAAGCGCATGAAAATATTCCCCACGCTCGCGATAGGGAATATTTTGTGTCAGTATGTCGTAAAATTGTGCAAAGCAGGAATAGCTCATTTTTTGTCGTCCAGACGTTTGAAGATAACAGCGTATCCGTCGTTGCCGTAAATCAGCGAACGGTTAACGCGGCTGATGGTTGCAGTGGAAGCGCCGGTTTCTGCAACGATATCGCTGTATACACGGCCTTCGCTCAGCATTTTTGCAACTCTGAGACGCTGAGACATGGATTTCAGTTCCGGAATTGTGCAGAGATCCTCCAAAAAGTCGGAGCACTCCTCGCGGGTCTCAAGCGCAAGGATTGCATCGATCAAAAAGTCAAAATTCGTTTCTTTCAATTTGTTGTTCATAACAATACCTCCGTGTGTCCGAAATCGGACTGCTTTTATATTTTAACATATAAAAGCGTAAAAGTAAAGAGGGATTTTCAAGTTTTTTGAGACGTTTTTTTAAAATTCGGACAGGCGGGATCGTCCGGTAAAATCCGGTTTTTTGTGTGCAGCGCGGTGTTGCGGCTGAAAAACATGCCTTTCCTTCTGCAAAAATACATGGCATCGCGCCGATACGGTGTAATCCGGTTGTCGGCATAAAAATATGCACAGTCGCGGCAAAATTTTCCCATACGGCGCCTCCTTGTGCGTTTTCTCCATTTTATCGCTTTTAATCGAACGATGCAAGTGATTTGTGCCGATTGCTTTTTGTGTGCGATTTGTGGTATACTTAAACTGTATCGGTATGTTCCGATATTGCGTGAAAAAAATCAAAGCCGAAAACAAGGAAGGCGAATATATATGAAAATGAAATTAAGCACCTGTCTGGATATCCTTGCACAGCACCGTCTGCTCAAATCCGCAGCTCTTTTTGATGAGGAGGCGCTTTGCAACGCGGTAACGTACGACTCCAAAGCTGCACAAGCCGGCACACTCTTTTTCTGCAAGGGTGTTATGTTTAAAGAAGCATATCTCGCAGAAGCTGTTGCACGCGGCGCCGTCTGCTATATCAGTGAAGTTGAATATCCGGCGGTAAAAGCGGCACACATCATTGTATCGGATGTCCGTCTGGCAATGGCACTGATCGGCGCGGAATTCTACGGTCACTCCGACCGCCGCACCGACCTGATCGGTATCACCGGCACAAAGGGCAAATCCACCAGCGCGTACTATATCAAATACATTCTCGATGAGTATGCAGAGCGCAACGCGAAAAAACCGTGCGGTGTCGTTTCTTCGATCGATACCTACGACGGCAAGATCTTTGAGGAATCCCATCTGACCACGCCGGAAGCCTTGATGCTGCATCAGCACTTCTATAACGCTGCTGAAAGCGGTCTTGACCACTTCGTTATGGAAGTATCGAGTCAGGCGCTCAAATACGATCGCGTGCTGGGTGTACAGTACAAAGCGGGCGTGTTCCTGAACATCTCCGAGGATCACATTTCGCCGGCGGAGCACAGTGACTTCAACGATTACTTCACTTCAAAACTCAAACTGTTCGCGCAGTCCGAGGTTGCATATATCAATACCGGAAGCGATTGCTTTGAGCAGGTTGCAGAAGCCGCAAAAGCATCCCGCCGCATTGTAACCTTCGGTCTTGACGAAAAAGCCGATGTATACGGCTATAACGTTCGCAAAGAGGACGGCGAGATCCGCTTCAACGTCCGCTGCAAGGCGTTTGACGCACCGTTTGCACTCACGATGCTCGGTCTGTTCAACGTCGAAAACGCACTTGCGGCAATCGCAGTCTGCCTTGACCGCAATATCCCGTTGGATGTTATGCAGGAAGGTCTGCGCAAAGCGCGCTCGAAAGGCCGCATGGAGACATATTTCTCCGAAAACGGCAAAAAGATCGCGGTTGTTGACTACGCACACAACAAGCTGAGCTATACGAAGCTCTTTGCCGCAATGCGTGAGGAATATCCGGACTGGCGCATCTACTCCGTATTCGGTGCGGCAGGCGGAAAAGCACCGGCACGCCGCAAGATTCTCACCGAGATCGCCGCACAGTTCAGCGACAAACTCTTCCTCTCGATGGACGACCCGGGAAGAGAGCACGTTGAGGATATCTGTGCACAGATGGCAGAGCATGTTAACGGCTGTGACTATGAGATCGTGATCGACCGCGGCATCGCGGTACAGCGCGCGATCCTCGAAGCACCGGAAAACACGATCATCCTTTTGATCGGTAAAGGCAACGAAGGAAGCCAGAAAATCGGCGGCAAGATCGTCGATACCAAAACCGATGCATATTTTGCACAGAGAGCACTTGCGAAGGGTTTTGACGCTTCGCAGATTGAACCGCAGTTTGAAGAGATGCCGGTATACTGATCCGGCACATATTCCCGTTGTGAAACGGCAAGGAGGACAATAAAATGGAACTCAGAATTCAGAAAATCATGGCAGACAGCGGTGTCTGCTCCAGAAGAAAAGCCGAAGAACTGATCGAGGAAGGCCGCGTTAAGGTAAACGGCCATCCGGCAATCATCGGTCAGAAGCTCGATCCGATGAAGGACCTTATTACGGTTGACGGCGAGCGCATCTACGTTCAGAAGAAAAAAGAGCATCTCTATCTGATGATGCACAAACCGCGCGGCTATATCACCTCGATGTCCGATGACCGCGGCCGCCGCTGTGTTACGGAGCTTCTTCCGGAAGATCTTCCGGCACGCGTATTCCCGGTCGGCCGTCTCGACTTAAACTCCGAGGGTCTGCTTCTGTTCACGAGTGACGGCAAATTCGCAAACGATATGATGCATCCGTCCCGCAAGGTTACCAAAACCTACCGCGTTACCGTTCGCCCGGATATCACCGACGAACAGGCGGCAAAACTCGCTGCCGGCGTTTATATTGATGGCCGCATCACCGCTCCGGCGGATGTTCGCGTTCTGTCCAAAGAGCCGAACCGCGTTGTCTGCGAAATTATTATCCATGAGGGCAGAAACCGCCAGGTCCGCAAAATGTGCGAAGCGGTCGGCCTTGAGGTCGCACGCTTGAAACGCACCGCGATTGGCCCGATTCGCCTCGGTATGCTCAAACCGGGTACTGTCCGTGAACTGACCAAAGAGGAACTGCGCGCAATCCGTGCGGCGATCTCGAAGCCGCAGAACGGAGGCAAGAAATGATTACGATTCTTCCGCTGCGCGACCGCGAGGCGATGGACCGCCTCAATGAAAAAGAGCAGCTTTCCTGCTCGAACGCATACTGCCTGATGGATGGCAAAGAGATCCTTGCATACTGCCTGTACGATATGCATGCTGACCGCGGTGTGATCCAGACGCTTGGCGGTGAGTATGATCCGAGCATTGCGGACGGTCTGATCCGCGCCGCGCTTGCAAGCCTTAACGATATCGGAATCAACACGGCTTTCGTCTCCGAGCGTATCGACCACGCGATCACCGACCGCTTTGGCATTACCAAAAACGGTGCTTCCGAGATTCGCTCGATTACCGCCGTACTGCATCACTGCGAAGGATGTACGGGCGATTGTGCCTCCTGCACGAAATAATTCCGGCAAATTCCATATAACGGTTGCAACTTTTTGGTTGCCGTGCTACAATAAGAGTATCAAAATTTAAAGGAGGCTCTTTTCATGGAAAAAGGTGCTTTTGGCATTAAGCTGTCTGCTTACGCAGTAGTTGCTCTCATTTTTGCATTCCTTGGTCAGACCACTCTGCTGGCTCTTCTGCTCGGCTTCGTAATCGTAACGGAGAAAAACGAGTGGCTCACCAGACAGGTTATGCAGGTATTCTTCCTGGTACTCGGTCTCGCTGTAATTTCTTCCTGCCTGTACGCTGCTCGTGACTTCGTCATCGGCATGCTCGGCTGGATCCCGGACCTCGGCTTCATCTCCATTACCGGCATCGTCCGCACGGTATTCGATGTATTCGAGTGGGGCTTTGAGATCGCAGCTCTCGTATTCGAGATCCTCGCACTCGTCAAAGTTATCAAAGGCAAAGAAGCTGGCATCCCGCTGTTCTCTGCATTTGCTAACAAAGCTCTCGGTGTTGTTAAAGCAGCTCCGCAGGCTCAGTACCCGCAGTATCCGCAGTACCCGCAGCAGTAAGCTGTACTTAAAAGCGAAAATTTCGAAACATAAACTTTCCTTTGTAACAGGAGCAGCGTCTTGATCGGGCGCTGCTCCTGTTGCATTTGGAAGAAAAAGAGGAAACCGGAGCTGTTTTCTGCGGCAAATAAAAAAGTCCGTCGGAGTTTGTAAAAAAACCTTATTTTCTCCGAAAAGGTGCTTGTCAGATGCCGGATTATTGTGTATAATACATTTTGATATGGTATGTATGTCAGCATACCGCGTGCCGACTTTTTGTCCGCGCGTTTTGGCGAACAAGTGACGTTTTGCTGATAGAATGAAACGGAGGAACCAACATGACTAAAAACGAGATGCTCGCGCAGAAGCTCGCATCGGTCAGCTCGGAAAATCCGGCAAGAGCCAGATTACTGAAACTGTTTGATGCGAACAGCTTTGTTGAGCTGGACGCTTTCGTAAAAGCGGGCGAAAAAGATGCCGGCGTTGTTGCCGGTTACGGCCTTGTTGAGGGCAGCGTTGTATACGCGTTCTCGCAGGATGTTTCCGCAGACAGCGGTGCTGTTAACGTAGCACACGCAAAGAAGATTAAAAAGATCTATGATCTGGCTGCTAAAACCGGCTGCCCGGTCGTCTGCGTATACGATTCCAAAGGCGCTAAACTTGCGGAAGGAAATGAGATGCTCGCTGCATACTCCGAGATGCTGATGGCATCCGGCAAGATCTCCGGCGTTGTTCCGCAGATCGCGCTCGTTCTGGGCACTTGCGGCGGTGTTAACGCTATGCTCGCTGCTGCTGCAGACGTTCTTGTTATGAGCAAAAAAGCAGAGCTCTTTATGACTGCTCCGTTTATTTCCGCTGCAAACGGCGATGCTTGCGACAAAGCAGGCTCCGCTGAAGCTGCTGCTGAAGCAGGCGTTGCAAACATCGTTGCTGACGATGAAGACGCTGCAATCGCAGAAGTTAAAAAACTGCTCACCATGCTGCCGCAGAACAACCTTGCTGCACTCCCGCTGTTTGATTACGCAGAGAGCACCGAGGCTCTTGATCCGGCCGGCTGCCCGAAACTGATCGTAAAAGCTGTTGCTGACGCAGATTCCGTTGTTGAACTGAATGCTGAATTCGGCAAAGGCATTTTCACCTTTCTTGGCACGATGGCCGGTGCAACCACCGCTTTCGTAGCAACCAGCAAAAAGAATGCGCTTGATTCCGAATCCTGTGCAAAAGCTGCACGCTTCGTTAAAATCTGCGATGCATTCAATATCCCGGTAGTAACCTTTGTTGACACCAACGGCTTTGCTCTGGATGCAAACGTTGCTGTTGTTAAAGATGCCGCTAAACTTGCAGGCGCATACGCTGAGGCTACCACGCCGAAAATCAGCGTAATCGCTGGCCGCGCTTTTGGTCCGGCTTATATCGCTCTCGGCTCCAAAAACGCAAATGCTGACGTAACGCTTGCTTGGCCGCAGGCTGTTATCAGCGCACTCGCTCCGGAAACTGCAGTTGAATTCATGTGGGCTGACCGCTTCAAGGGTACCGAAAACGCAAAAGCTACCCGTGAGGCTCTGCGCGCTGAATACGCTGATACCGTTGCTTCCGCTTTTGCTGCTGCTGAAACCGGCGCTGTTGAAGCTGTTATCGCTCCGGAAGAGACCAGAAAGAACATCATCAATATGCTCGATATGCTTGCCGGCAAACGTGAATCCACCCTGCCGAAAAAGCACACGACCTTTTAATCAATAGGAGGAAGTTACCATGAAAAGATTTAATGTTGTAGTAAACGGCAAAGCATATGACGTATCCGTAGAAGAACTGGGCGCAGGCGTTGCTCCGGTTGCTGCTCCGGCTCCGGTTGCTGCTGCTCCGGCTTCGGCCGCTGCTCCGGCTCCGGCTGCTGCTCCGGCTCCGGCTGCTGCTCCGGCAGTTGCTGGCGAAGGCGTTAAAGTTGAAGCTCCGATGCCGGGCACCATTCTCGACATCAAAGTTTCTGTTGGCGCTGAGGTTAAAGCTGGCCAGGCAGTTGTTGTTCTCGAAGCAATGAAGATGGAAAACGACATCGTTGCTCCGCAGGACGGCAAAGTTACCTCCATCCTTGTAAACAAAGGCGACTCCGTCAACTCCGGCGACGCTCTGGTTACCATCGCTTAAGATAACCTGAAACAAGGAAGAATAAAAATATAATTGGAGGAATAACAGATGGCTAAAGTAAAAATTACAGAAACCGTCCTGCGTGACGCGCATCAGTCCCTGATCGCAACCCGTATGCCGATTTCCGATATGCTGCCGATCCTCTCTGAAATGGATAAGGTCGGTTACTATTCCGCAGAAGTTTGGGGCGGCGCAACGTTTGACGCATGCCTCCGCTTCCTGGACGAAGATCCGTGGGAGAGACTGCGTACCATCCGTAAAGCAATGCCGAACACCAAGCTGCAGATGCTGTTCCGCGGCCAGAATATGCTCGGCTACCGTCACTATGCTGACGACGTTCTGGAGTACTTTGTCCAGAAAACCGTTGCAAACGGTATGGATATCATCCGTATTTTCGACGCACTGAACGACGTTCGTAACCTCGAGAGCGCTATCAAAGCTGCTAAAAAAGAGGGCGCACACGCTCAGATCGCTATGTCCTACACCACCGGTGACGTTTTCACCACCGAGTACTACGTTGATTACGCAAAGAAAATCCGCGACATCGGCGCTGACTCGATCTGCCTCAAAGATATGGCTGCTCTGCTCACGCCGTACCGCACCGAGGAACTCGTAAGAGCAATCAAAGCTGAAGTTGACCTGCCGCTGCAGATCCACACCCACTACACCTCCGGCCTCGCTTCCATGTGCTTGCTCAAAGGTGTTGAAGCTGGTGCTGACATCGTTGATACCGCTATGTCTCCGCTGGCTCTGGGTACTTCCCATGCTCCGACCGAGTCCATCGTTGCTGCTCTCCAGGGCACCGAGTACGATACCGGTCTTGACCTCGTTAAACTCAACGAGATCCGCGATTACTTCATGACTCTGCGCGATAAATACATCAAATCGGGTCTGCTCGATCCGAAGATGCTCGCTACCGACGCAGGCGCACTGATCTATCAGGTTCCGGGCGGCATGCTCTCCAACCTCCTTTCTCAGCTCAAACAGGCTGGTAAAGAAGATCAGCTGCAGGAAGTTCTCAACGAAGTTCCGCGCGTTCGTAAAGACGCAGGCTATCCGCCGCTGGTAACGCCGTCCTCTCAGATCGTTGGTACCCAGGCTGTATTCAACGTTATCATGGGCGAGCGCTACAAGACCGTCACCAAAGAGTTCAAAGGTGTCGTTCGCGGCGAATACGGCACGACTCCGGTTCCGATCGATCCGGAATTCCGCAAGAAGATCATCGGCGATGCTGAGCCGATCGACTGCCGTCCGGCTGACCTCATCAAACCGGAGCTCGAAACCCTCCGCAAAGAGTGCGCTGAGTGGATTGAGCAGGAAGAGGACGTACTGAGCTACGCACAGTTCGGCCAGGTTGCTGTTAAATTCTTCGAGAAACGCCGTGCAAAGAAATACAACATCGATGCTGAACACGCCGATGCAAAAAACGGTGTTCATCCGCTGTAATTGCTGAATAAACCGAAAGGGCTGTCCGAAAGGACAGCCCTTTTTTGCTGCCTTTTTTCAGATTTTTGCCGAAAAATTTCACGATTTTTCCTTGAGAAATTGCGATGCGGCACTTGCTTTTTATATACACAGCGTATATAATATTACTAAGTGGTGAAACGTGGGTAATTGCGGGTAATTCACCCTATGATTTGAAAGGCGGTGGGGAATATGCTGATCGGTGATTACCGGTGCAGTATCGATGCGAAGGGTCGCGTCAATTTCCCTGCCAAACTGCGTGCAGATCTGGGCGCCCGCTTTGTTATCACACGTTCACTCAGCGATCGCTGCATCAGCGTCTACTCGATCGAAGAATGGCAGAGCATTATCGATAAACTTCATGCAATGCCGCAGAACAAATCGCGCAATATCCGCCGTATGCTCAGCGGTTTTGCAAGCGAGGCGGAACCGGATGCACAGGGACGCATCCTGCTTCCGGCTTCTTTGAGAGAATACGCCGAACTCGGCAAAGACGCTGTGATCATTGGCGCTTCCACCCATTGCGAGATTTGGAGCAGAGAGAACTGGGAAGCTCTCTGCAACGAGCTGGATTCCGACACAATCGCAGCCGTAATGGATGAGCTGAATTTCTAAAAGAGGGAATAACGACATGGACTTTGTGCATTATTCCGTGATGCTCGATGAATGCCTGGACGGGCTCTCGGTAAAGACGGACGGCATTTATGTGGACGGCACAGCCGGCGGAGGCGGACACTCCTCGGCGATTGCCAAACGCCTTGGTGATCAGGGCAGATTGATCGCATTTGATCAGGACCCGGATGCAATTCAGGCTGCGGGAGAGCGCCTGAAACCGTATCCACAAGCGCAGGTAGTACAGGAAAACTTCCGGAATATGGCCGGTGTGCTTCGTTCAATGGGGATTGACGGAGTAGACGGCATTCTGCTGGATCTCGGTGTTTCGTCGCATCAGCTCGACGAGGCGGAGCGCGGTTTCAGCTACCTGCATGACGCACCGCTCGATATGCGGATGAGTCAGCAGGGAACAAGCGCGTATGACGTGGTGAATGAGTGGTCGGTCGATGACCTGACACGTATTTTACGCGAGTACGGTGAAGAGCCGTTTGCGAGAAAGATCGCGCTTTCGATCGAAAAACACCGTTCGGTGAAACCGGTCGAAACAACGTTTGAGTTGGCGGAGATTGTCAAAGCTGCCGTTCCGGCTGCAAGACGCAGGGAGAAAAATCCGTGCAAGCAGACGTTTCAGGCGATCCGAATCGCGGTAAACGATGAGCTGGAGAGCCTTTCGCAGGGATTGGATGAAGCGTTTTCGATGCTGAATCCGGGCGGAAGACTCGTCATCCTCACGTTCCACTCTCTGGAGGACCGTATGGTCAAGCATCGCTTCCAGAGCTGGTGCAAAGGATGCACCTGTCCGCCGGAATTTCCGGTGTGTGTGTGCGGAAACAAGCCGAAGGCTGAGCTTGTAAACCGCAAGCCGATTACGGCAAGTGAAAAAGAATTGAAAGAAAACCGTCGCAGCACAAGTGCTAAGCTGCGTATTTTACAGAAACGCTAAGAGTAAAGAGAAGGAGGAGATGCGGCCATGGCAAGAAGTAATCTTGCTTACGATTACAGACGTCTTGCAGAGCGCGAAGCCGCAAAAGCGCCGCAGATCCGGGAGGTTCGTAAGCAGGAGTCTCACGAGGAAAAACGCACAGGTCTGAGCATGGCGAAAGTTTCCGTTATGCTGGTGGTTGTTGTTGCAATGCTTTCGGCACTTCTCTATACGCGCGTTGTTCAGGTTGAGGTTACACGTGAGTACAACCGTGCGGAGACCACGCTTGCTGCAATGAAGAGCGAAAACTCTACGCTGATGAAACAGCTCGAAAATAAACTTTCGATTGCCAATATCGAAGCGATCGCACTGGATCAGCTCGGTATGCAGAAGCTTGAAAACAGACAGATCCAGTACATCACTTTTGAGACGGAGGATGTCGTTGAGGTTGTACAGAGTCCGAACCTGTTTGAACAGATCGGCAGCTTTTTTGCAGGACTGTTTTCGTGATGCGAGTGGTAAGCACCCGCAAACTTGAATATGAATAAACAAAGCATGAGAGGGGAAACGCAATTTTGCGTTATCCCCTCGTGGCGTTCATTTGGGAAAGGGAAAAGAGGAGAATTATGGCGGCAGGAACTCCTAAAAAAATGAAAAAGAGACTGCACCGTGACGTATCCATCGTCGCGGCGCTTGTCGTTGTGTGTATTTTGATCAATCTTTGCCGCATCAGCATCGTGGAATACAATTTCTATGACTCGTATGCAAATGCGCATCAGCTGCGCCCGGAGACGATCCAGGCACAGCGCGGCACGATTTACGACACCAATATGGAAATCCTTGCGCAGAGCGCAACGGTCTGGAACGTCGTTATTTCGCCGAAGGATATCATGGGCAGCCTTTCGAAAGAGCCGGCAAAGCTTGCCGAAAAGCGGCAGAAACTTGCGAGCGGGCTGGCGCCGATTATCGGTGTGGATGAAGCAACGCTTCTTGAGCGCATGGAGAAGACGGGCAGTCAGTATGAGGTCGTTAAAAAACGCGTGGAAAAAGATACAGCGGATGCGGTCCGTGCCCTCTGTGTGGAAAACGGCTATACCAACGAGATCCATCTGGAAGAGGACGTTAAACGGTATTATCCGAACAACGAGCTCGCTTCGTCCGTTATCGGCTTTGCCGGTGACGATATGCAGGGCCTTTACGGCGTTGAACTTTATTACGACGAGGTTCTGTCCGGAACGGATGGCTATGTTATCTCGCTGAAAAACGCGCTGAGCGAAAATATGCCGCAGAGCTATGAACAGCGCTACGATCCGGTGAACGGCCACAGCCTCCGCCTGACAATTGACGAGAATATCCAGAGTTTTGTCGAAAACACCATGACGGACGTTGTGGCACAGCACGACCCGGTCGGCGGTGCCTGTGCGATTGTAATGGACTGCAACACCGGCGCTGTCCTTGCGATGTACGACTGGCCGAACTACGACCTGAACGATCCGTTTACGGTTTATGACGAGAACATCGCGGCAGCGATTGCAGAAATCGAAGATGAAGAAGAGCGTTCGAAAGCACGCAGCCAGGCAATTTCTGCACAGCGCCTGAATATGTCGATTTCGCATACATACCATCCGGGTTCCACGTTTAAAACGATCGTTGCATCGGCCGGTCTCGAAGAAGGCAAAATCACGCCGCATTCGAGCTTTAACTGCCCGGGTTACGTCACGATGAGCGGACATACAATGCGCTGTAACCAGCGTGCGGGCCACGGCGTGCTTGACTTAAAGCAGGCGCTTGTCGTTTCCTGCAACCCGGCATTTATCAATGCGGGTTTAACGCTCGGCTCCAACAACTTCTTTGAATATTTCGAAGCCTTCGGCTATACCGAAAAGACCGGCATCGATCTTCCGGGCGAGCAGATAGGCAGTTATTATACCGAAAACCGTCTCACCGATATCGCGATCGCCTCCTCCTCCTTCGGTCAGTCGCAGACGGTTACGCCGCTGCAGATGATCACGGCGGTATGCGCGGTAACGAACGGCGGTTATCTCGTTGAACCGTACGTCGTAGAGGATATTCTCGACAGCGAAGGCAACGTCGTTTCTTCGCACGAGACGGAGATCCGCCGTCAGGTTATCTCGGAAGAGACTTCCGCAACGATGCGCGAGCTGATGCAGGCAGTCGTTGATGCAAACGGCGGTACGAACGGTTCGGTTAAAGGCTATGCGATCGCCGCAAAATCCGGTACATCGCAGAAAGAACTCGGCAAAGCCGACTATGAGACGAAATACATCGCGTCGTACGTTGCGGTTGCACCGGCTGACGATCCGCAGATCGCGGTTATGGTCGTCGTTGACGAACCGACCAGCGGTGATATCTATGGCGGTGTTATCTGTGCGCCGGCCGTTGCTGCAATCATGGCGGATACCCTGCCGTATCTCGGTTATTCGCCGAACTACAGCGAAGAAGAACTCGCTTCCATGGAGACCACGGTACCGCTGCTTGCAGGCCGCGACCTTGCGGGTGCAAAGAACAAGCTGATCGCATCGGGCATCACCGGCGGTGTCGTTGTCAAAGGCAACGGCAATGAGGTTGTGCAGCAGGTTCCGATGTCCGGTACAAAGATCCCGCAGGACGGAAAAGTCATCCTCTATACCGAGGAGATGGATCTTGCATACGTCACGATGCCGAATGTAACGGGCTATACGCCGACGATGGCAAAACAGATCCTCAAGCAATACAACCTGAACGTATCGTACGTTGGCGGTGCGTCTTCTTCGAACAAGAAAGCAACGGTACAGTATCAGAGCGTTGCGTCGGGACAGCAGGTTCCGATCGGTTCGGTTATCGAGCTCACCTGTGTCGTACAGACACTCGACTAAATCAAATAACGGACGTATAAAGGACATCATTTAGGAGGTTTTCTTATGCGTCTGTCTGAACTGTTATACGATATTGCCGATATGGGCGTAACGCGCGATTGCGAGATCGAAAAGCTCACGACCCGTGCAGCCGAAGCGGCAAGCAAAACGCTCTGCTTTTGTATCAAAGGCAGAAAGGAAGACGGTCACCGTTATGCCGCAAAAGCGGCACAGCGCGGTGCTGTGATAATCTGCGAGCGTGAATGCGGTGTATCCGGCGCGATCCGTGTTCCGGATGTAAGAACGTGTTATGCGCGTGTGTGCGCACGGTGGTACGGCGACCCGGCAAAGGAAATGGTTCTCTGCGCCGTGACCGGAACGAACGGAAAAACGTCCGTCGCAACGGTGATATACCGCCTTTTGTCACGCTGCGGAAAGAAAGCCGGTATGATCGGAACAACGGGTGCCGAGTGGCAGAATCACGCCGAGAGCCTTTCGCTCACAACGCCCGATCCGAAAGAACTCCACCGGATTTTGCGAAAAATGGCAGATGCCGGTGTCACGCACGTCGTGATGGAAGCATCCAGCCACGCACTGGATCAAAAAAGACTCGCCGGAATCCGATTTTTTGCAGGAATTTTTACAAACTTAACGCAGGACCATTTCGATTATCACGAAAATATGGTAGAATACTTCTGTGCGAAGAAAACGCTCTTTGCGCAGTGCGAACGCGCTGTCATCTGCATTGACGACAGCTACGGAAAAGAGCTCGCCACCGCGCTCGATATCCCGGTGCAAACCGTTTCGAGAAGCGGCGATGCGGCACATTATGAGATCCGGAATATGCAAAGTGATGCGCTTGGTGTTACATTCCGGCTTTCGTGCTTTGGAATGAATGAATCGGTACGTTTTGGCGTTCCCGGTGATTTTTCTGCCGAAAATGCCGTCTGTGCAGTCGCTTGCTGTGCGATGCTCGGCATCGGCATCGAATCTCTTTTGCCGAAGCTTGCGCGTGTCGGCACGATCCCGGGCAGGTGCGAGGTGATTGAAAATCGCCTCGGTATCACCGTGGTGTGCGACTATGCGCATACGCCTGACGGGCTCGAAAAGCTGCTCTGTGCCGTGCGTGGATTTACGAAAAAACAGCTGATCGTCGTGTTCGGCTGCGGCGGTGACCGCGACCGCAAAAAGCGTCCTCTGATGGGTGCCGCGGCGGCAAGATATGCCGATTTTATCGTTCTGACCTCCGATAATCCGCGGTCCGAACGGCCCGGCGCGATCCTTTCGGATATCCGCAAAGGCTTTCCGCCATTCGTTTCCTATATCGCACTTACTTCCCGCGCTGCGGCAATCCGCTACGCGATCGACCGGGCAAAACCGGGCGATACAGTCGTTTTTGCCGGAAAAGGCCACGAAAGCGGCCAGAATATCGCGGGAAAACAATTTGCATTTGATGAGCGGCGTATGATCCGCCGTATTATCACGTTGACAGAAGAAAAGACATTGTCTTAAACAAAGGAGCCATCCACTATGGAAAAACTGACACTTTCTCAAATTGCCCAGGCGCTTGGCAGCAGCTGTGACAGCAAAACCGAAATCGACACGGTTTGTATCGACACGCGCAAGATCGTACCGGGCTGCCTTTTTTTCGCGATCAAAGGCGAAAACTTTGACGGACACGATTTTGCCGCACAGGCACTTGAAAAAGGTGCTGCTGCTATTGTCGCAAGCCGCGAGGATATCGTCGGCGATAACGTTATCCGCGTTGCCGATACGCGCAAAGCGCTGATGCAGCTCGCAAGCTATTACCGCGGTCTGTTCAATGTGTTTACGGTTGGTATTACGGGAAGTGTCGGCAAAACTTCCACCAAAGAGATGATTTACGCCATCCTCTCGCAGCGCGGCAAAACGCTGAAAACAGAAGGCAACTTCAACAACGAGATCGGCATGCCGCTTACGATGTTCAACCTCTCCTATGAGCACAAAAACGGCGTATTCGAGATGGGTATGAGCGATTTCGGCGAGATCAGCGCGCTGACGAAAGTCTGCCGTCCGAACGTCGGTGTTATCACCAATATCGGTGTTTCGCATCTCGAAACGCTCGGCAGCCGCGAAAATATCCTGAAAGCAAAAATGGAGATCACCGATTCCATGGCGGCGGACGCACCGCTGATTCTCAACATGGATAACGATCTGCTTTCGCAGGTAAGCTATACGGTTGACCAGCCGGTACTGTACTACGGTATCGATTCGCCGGCGGATGTTACCGCGGATAATATCCGTATCGAGGATGGCTGCACGGTTTGCACGATCCGTTATTACGGTCAGGAGGTCGAAGTAACGATTCCGGCTGTCGGCCGTCACAACGTCTATAATGCGCTTGCCGGCTTCTGTGTCGGTCTTGTTGCGGATATGGAGGTTGAGGATATCGTTGCAGGTATCCGGACGTATAAAAACGCCGCAATGCGCCAGAACATCTCGCAGGAACGCGGCATCACGATCATTTCCGACTGCTATAACGCAAGCCCGGATTCGATGCGTGCCGCAATTGACGTTCTGATGAATACCGCCTGCACCGGCAAACGCTGGTGCGTTTTCGGCGATATGCTGGAGCTTGGTTCCTGCTCGGAGGAATCCCATATTGAAATCGGCCGTGAGGTTGGCCGTTCCCGTGCGGACGGTCTCGTCTGCGTCGGAGCGCTTGCACAGGATATCAAGCGCGGCGCAGTGATGGTCGGTATGAAAAACGTATCACATTACGTGGATCCGGAACAGGCAGCGCTTTTCCTTGCAAAAACGCTCAAACCGGGCGACACGGTGATTTATAAAGCAAGCCGCGGCATCCACCTGGAACAGGTGATCGCACGCGTCAGTGAGGAGTGGAAAAAATGAACTGGGAAATGATTTTGGTTGCTGTTATTTCTTTCGTGGTAACTGCTGTTGCAGGTAAATTCCTGATTCCGGTCCTGCGCCGCCTGAAATTCGGCCAGACCATTCTGGAAGAAGGTCCGAGCTGGCATCAGGCAAAACAGGGAACTCCGACTATGGGCGGTATCATGTTCATCGTCGGCATCGTTGCGGCTGTCGTTATCGGCTATGCCGTTATGGCGCTCACCGGCAATGCGATCCTCGATCCGCTCGAGCAGATGCAGTTCTTTGGCGGTCTCGTTATGGCGCTCGGCTTCGGTCTGATCGGTTTCCTCGACGACTATATCAAAGTTGTTAAAAAGCGCAATCTCGGCCTTACCGCTTGGCAGAAAATCGTCGGCCAGGTCGGTCTGACCGCACTGTATCTTGTCGCGCTGTATTTTGCGGGAGATCGCTCCACGATTATCAGCGTTCCGTTCTTGGGTCTGTGGGATCTCGGCTTCTTCTACTATCCGATCCTCGGTGTTCTGATCATTGGTATCGTAAACTCCGTCAACCTGACCGACGGCATTGACGGTCTCTGCGGTTCGGTCACTTTTGTGGTTGCACTGTTCTTTATGGTTGTTTCCACGCTTGCAAGCCAGTCCGGCATGAAAGTGCTGGCTACCGCTCTTGCGGGCGCTTGCCTTGGCTTCCTCATTTATAACCTGCATCCGGCAAAAGTCTTTATGGGCGATACCGGTTCGATGTTCCTCGGCGGTATGGTCGTTGCACTCGGCTTTGGTATGAATATGGAATTCATCCTCTTCTTTGCCGGCATCATCTACTGCATCGAGTCTCTCTCGGTTATTCTGCAGGTTATCAGCTTCAAAACAACCGGCAAACGTATCTTCCGCATGAGCCCGATCCATCACCACTTTGAGATGGGCGGCTGGAGCGAGAACAAGATCGTTGTTGTCTTCTCGTTCGTTACGCTGGTTCTCTGTGTTATCGGTGCATTTGCATTCGTATGATCCCTGCCTTTTGGCATAAACTAATCCGAAATAAAAATGAGAAAGGAGAAACGCCATGGCGCAAACCGAAATGAGACCGCGCACGAAACGCCGCGCGCTCAGAAAAAAAGAAAAAACGCCGAAGCCGAAGCTGAAGCGTTTCGACACGGCGTTTCTGCTGATCATTCTGATCCTTCTATCCTACGGCATTATCATGGTCTTCTCCGCGAGTTATCCGACCGCACTGCAGAAGACGGGCGACAGCCTCTTTTTCATCTCGAAGCACATTTTCTTCGTTGTGGGCGGTCTGATCGCAATGTTTACGATTTCACGTGTTCCGTACACCTGGTGGCGGCGTTTTGCACTGCCGATTTTTGCAGTGGCGTTTCTCTTGCTGATTGCGGTTTTGATCCCGGGTGTCGGCGTAAAGCTCAATAATGCGACGCGTTGGATCGATATCGGTTTTACAACCTTCCAGCCGTCCGACGTTATGAAATTCGCCGTCATCGTTATCTTTGCGCATTTGATCGCGTATTACCAGGACAGAATGAGCACGTTCAAGCAGGGTGTTGCGCCGTTTGCAATTATCCTCGGCTCAATCGCGATTCTGATGATGCTCGAGCCGCACCTTTCTGGCACGATCCTGATCTGCGGCATCGGCGGCATTATGATGTATATCGGCGGTACGAAGCTGCGATACTTCCTGATCCTTGCGGGCGGCGGCGTTGGCCTTGTCGGTTTGATCGTTGCGATCAAAGGTGTATCGTACATCACCGACCGTCTGCAGTACTGGCTCGATCCGTTTGCGGATGTCAACGATAAAACGTGGCAGACGGTACAGTCGCTCGTTGCGATCGGTTCCGGCGGTCTGTTCGGCCGCGGCATCGGCGCGTCCCGCCAGAAATACCTCTATCTGCCGGAGCCGTACAACGACTTCATCTTCGCAATCATCTGCGAAGAACTCGGTCTGATCGGCGCGCTGTTCGTTATTTTGCTGTTCGTGCTGTTTGCGGTGCGCGGCTTTTCGATCGCGTCGAAAGCGCCGGACCGCTTCGGCTTTATGCTGGCTTGCGGCATCACGCTGCATATCTGCCTGCAGGCGGCTCTGAATATCGCCGTTGTAACAAACACGGTTCCGAACACCGGCATCAGTCTTCCGTTCTTCAGCTACGGCGGAACGGCACTGCTGATGCAGTTGGGCGAAATGGGTGTCCTTTTGAGTATATCGCGAAGTGCGATGATGGAAAAAACATAGTCAATTTGAAAAAAGCCGCATTGCGGCAGAACGGAGAATAAGTATGCGTTTATTGGTAACGGGCGGCGGCACCGGCGGACATATCAACCCGGCGCTTGCAATCGCACAGTGCTTTTTGAAAAACGATCCGGACACAGTTGTCCTGTACGCAGGCACACCGACCGGCATGGAGGCCCGCCTTGTTGAAAAGGCCGGTCTCGACTTTGCGCCGATCAAGGTAAAAGGCTTCTACCGCAGCTTTTCGCCGTCGGCAATCGCACATAATATCAAAGCGGTAACCGAGGCTATTACCAGCCGCGGCCGCGCAAAACAGATTCTGCGTGAATTCAAACCGGATCTTGTTATCGGCACAGGCGGTTACGTCTGCGGTCCGGTTGTTCTGGAAGCGGCAAAAATGGGTATTCCGACCGCAATCCACGAACAGAATGCATTTCCGGGTGTAACAAACCGTCTTCTCGCAAAACACGTTGACCGCATCTTCCTTGCTGTTGGCGAAGCGAAAGAGCATCTTGATCCGAAAGGTGAATACATCGTTGTCGGCAATCCGGTTCGTGCAAGCATTCTTGCTAAATCGAAACAGGAGGCGCGCGATGAGCTCGGTCTCGATGACCGTATGTGCATCCTTTCCTTTGGCGGAAGCCTTGGCGCGGATACGATCAACAAGATCGGTGCGGACATCATTGAATGGAATCACCGTTCCTGTATCGTTTCGCATATCCACGGTTACGGCCGTCTCGGCAAAGAGAAATTCCCGGCATTGCTCAAAGAAAAAGGAATCGACCTCACCGGCAATACCAGCAT
>JBGUUS010000122.1:0-22087 GCA_045133675.1 Oscillospiraceae bacterium
AAAAACCCTATTGCAAAATCGGAACAGACTATTGTATAATATTACGTGTATAAGTGTTTCTGTTTGAAAGGAGGTATCGTCTTGGCACGCGCAAAGAAAGGGAAAAGCGGTCTTGTATTAAAGATTGCGTTTTTAGCTTTTGCTGTATACGTTGTTATTTCGTTTACGGTTATGCAGATCGACATCGCAAAACGCCGGGATGATCTTTCCTTGCTGCAGCAGCAGCTTCAGGAGCAGGAATACATTAAAAATGAGATTGCAGATATTCTGAATTCCGGCGAAAATACCGAGTATATTACCAAGATTGCTCGCGAAAAATTGGGGTTTGCTTTCCCGGATGAAGAAGTTTTTGTAGATCCCAATCGAAACGAATAGTCTAGGGAGGATTATTGAGGTTTATGCCGCATGAAGTAGGTTCGATCATCGAAGGTAAAGTTACGGGTATTACGAAATTTGGCGCTTTTGTAGATCTTGGCGATGGTGCTGTTGGTATGGTACATATCTCTGAGGTTTCGCAGTCGTATGTAAACGATATTTCGGAGCATCTGCAGGAGGGTCAGACTGTCAAAGTCAAAGTCCTGAATGTGGGCGAAGACGGCAAGATCAGTCTGTCTATCAAGCGCGCACAGCCGCGTCCGGAGAATGCGAATTTCCGCCGTGACAATAACAACAATCGCGCCGGCGGCAGACCGCAGCAGGGTAACCGCCCGAATTTCAATAATAACCGTGAAGGCGGTCGCGAAGGCGGCAATTTCCGCGGTAATAACAACAATCGTGATGGCGGTCGCCGCTATAACGACAATCATTCCGCATCGCAGCAGAAAGGTCCGGCTTCCTTTGAGGATATGCTCGCTAAATTCATGTCTTCGAGCGACGAAAAGTTCTCGGATATGAAACAGCCGGAACGCAGCCGCCGCCGTCCGCGCAACAAAAACTATAACGATTACGACTAATGCAAAAGCCGCTCTTTATGAGCGGCTTTCTTTTTTATATCTGAGCACAAAAAACCGGAGTCATGCAGACTCCGGTTTTGAATTTGTATTACATATCGCGGTCGCGGCGTTTCTTGATCTGGAAGAAAATAACCACGGCAACAAGGAATGCGAAGAACAGAGCAAGGAAGAGGATATCACCGGCGCTGCTGTCACCGAAGGAGAGGACGCCGACCCAGCTGTCCTGCATATAGGTCGTGGTCTCTTCGTCCAGCGGCATGAACGCTTCACATTTGGCGATTACTTCAGCATCCGGATAAGAGAAGCTGTTCTGTACGTCTTCATCAAGCATTTCTTTAACGACGGTCATCGGTGTCGAATAGCCGATGTACTCGATGTTTGCCAGAGCAATCTCTTTTTCCAGCATGAAGTTGATGAAGGTTTCGGCGAGTTCTTTGTTGTGCGAACCCTTCGGAATAACCATTGAGTCGACAAACAGGTTGGTACCTTCTTTTGGAACAACGAAATCGAGATCCGGGTTATCACCGATCATCGTAACGGCGTCACCTGCATAATACGGTGCAAGTGCCGCTTCGCCGGCGGTCATTTTCGGGAAAATCTCGTCCATGACGTAAGCCTGAACAATCGGTTTCTGTTCTTTCAACAGCGCGGTTGCTTCGTCGATCTTCGAAAGATCATCCGGATTTAAGGAATAACCGAGCTTTTTGAGCGCGATGCCGTAGCTGTCACGCGGGTTATTGAACATCAGAACCTGACCGGTATATTTGGCATCCCAGAGGATATCCCAGCTGGTAACTTCTTCGTCAACCATCGTCGTGTTATAGATGATGCCGACCGTACCCCAGGTGTAGGGAACCGAATACTCGTTGTTTGGATCAAACGGGAGGTTTTTATACGCTTCGTCGATGTACTGATAGTTCGGAATATTGTTAAAATCGATCTTCGCGAGCAGATCTTCGTTGATCATACGGCCGATCATATAGTCGGATGGAATGATGACATCGTATTCTGCGGAACCGCTCATGATCTTTGCGTACATCTCTTCGTTCGTGGAGAACATCTGATAATCGACGTTGACATCAAAGCGTTCTTCGAACTCCTTGATGGTATCAAGCGTATCGTCACTGCCGTCGGAGATATATTCACCCCAGTTGAAAACACGGAGCGTCTGCGTTGCAGCTTTGACTTCCGTTTCGCCGAAAGACGGACAGAAAGCAAAAATCATCGCAAACGCAAGCAGGAGAGCGAAACTTCTTTTGATCATCTTTTTGCCCTCCGTTTTTCCGGCTTCTTCACGTTTGTGAGAAGCAGCAGCGTGAGAACAACAAGGAAGAGGATCGTCGAAAGTGCATTGATCTGCGGATTGATCTTCATACGGGTCATCGAATAGATCGTGACCGGAAGTGTCTGGAACGAGCTGCCGCTGGTGAAGTAGGTGATAATGAAGTCATCCAGCGAGAAGGTGAAGGACATCAGAAAACCGGATGCCACACCCGGAAGGATCTCCGGAACAACGACTTTCATAAACGCCTGAATCGGGCTGCAGCCGAGGTCGAGTGCCGCTTCATAGAGGCTCGGATCCATCTGGCGGAGCTTCGGCAGAACGTTTAAGATAACGTACGGCAGACAGAAAGTGACGTGTGCGATCAAAACGGTGGTGAAGCCGAGATCGAATTTGATGCCGAATACATTTTCAAGAAATTCTTTCATGAAAACGAAGAGGAGCATCGTGGAGATGCCGGTGATGATCTCCGGGTTGATAACCGGGAGATAGGTGACATTCATCATCGTGGCACGCATCTTTTTGCGCATACCGCTGATGCCAACCGCTGCAACTGTACCGAGCAAAACGGCAATCAGAGAAGCACAGATCGCAACGATCAGTGTGTTGCCGAGCGATTCCATAATCAGCTCGTTTTTAAACAGCGATTCATACCATTTCAGCGAGAAGCCGGTAAAGGTTGCGCGGTTTTTCGATTCGTTGAACGAAAATACGATCAAAACGGCAATCGGTGCATACAGGAAGATGTAGCAGACCGTAAGATAAAAGCGTTTCAAAAACTTCATCATACCAGCATACCCTCCATATCATCCTCTTCCATCGAGTTCATAACCGCCATGATCAAAAGCATGACGACCATCAAAACGAGAGAGAGCGCGGAACCGAGATACGGGTTGTACGTACCGCCGAGGAACTGCATTTCGATCAGGTCACCGATCAGCATATTGCTGCCGCCGCCGAGCATTCTCGAGATAATGAAGGTACTGACCGACGGAACGAAAACCATCGTAACGCCGGAAACAATACCCGGCAAACTCATCGGAAGCAGAACGCGAAACAGAACCTTGAACCAGTTTGCGCCGAGATCCTGTGCGGCCTCGATGATCGAACCGTCGATTTTTACGAGGATGGAGTAGAGCGGGAGCACCATGAACGGCAGATAGTTGTAGACCATGCCGAGAACGACCGCACCCTGCGTATTGATCATCTCGAACGGGCCAAGACCGATCATGCCGAGGAGTTTATTGATGATGCCTTCGTTTTCGAGAAGCGTCATCCAGCCGTAGGTACGCAGCAGGAAGTTCATCCACATCGGCAGCATGATCAGAAGGATCATATTGCGCTGGACGTTTTCTTTCGAGCGCGAAATAATGTAGGCAAGCGGATAACCGATCAGGAAGCAGATAACCGTTGCGATAACCGCAAGGTTGATTGATTTAACGAAGATGCTGGAATAGTCCGTGATCTTCTGAATGTTTTCCATTGTGAAGCTGCCGGTTTTATCGGTGAAAGCGAGAACGACCACCAGTACAAGCGGGATAACGACGAACGCGATGCTCCATACAACATACGGGAGCGAAAGCCATTTATTACCCTTCAACGCTTACACCTCCGTCTTTTTCTCGACCGGGGTGATCTTAAAGCGGTCAAATTTAAAGCGGATGCCGATATCCGTTGCAACCTGCTCGTCGAGCATGGAGTGCAGGATCATCTCTTTGCTGTGCTCGATGGAGTAAACGATCATCTCGTTGTAAGCGCCTTTATAGATGAGGGATTCCAGGAACACCTTCATATCGCCGTGGTCGATCGAAACAACCTCGATTGCGTCCGGGTCAAATTCCAGGATAACGTCGGTGTCAACTTCCAGACCGAGATCTTCGCGCTCAAAGGTGATGCTGTCAAAGATCGTGATCGTGTTTTCGTCGGTAACTTTACCTTCGAGGAAGTTATTGGTACCCTTGAACATCTTGTTCATGATATGGATATCGTCCGGACCAAAGAGAATGCCGACTTTGTCGCCGACGGTCTGACCTTTGGTGGAGTGGATCATCCAGTCAAGTCCCTGGCATTTAACGTTCATTTCGTAGTGAACGCCTTTGAAGACAACGGAGGTAACTTCGCCCTGAAGAATGCTCTTTTCCGGAGAAACGAGTTCGATATCTTCCGGACGGATAACGATGTCAACCGCTTTGCCTTCGCCAAAGCCTTTGTCAACACATTCAAAATCGTGACCGGAGAAGTGAACAAGACAGTCTTTTACCATAACGGCATCAAAGATGTTGCTTTCGCCGATGAAGTCCGCTACGAATGCGTTTTTCGGCTCATTGTATACATCTTCCGGCGTGCCGATCTGCTGGATCTCGCCGCCTTTCATAACGACAATGGTATCCGACATGGAGAGTGCCTCTTCCTGGTCGTGGGTAACGTAGATAAAGGTAATACCGAGCTGCTGCTGAATGCGTTTGAGCTCGATCTGCATTTCTTTACGCAGTTTTAAGTCGAGCGCGCCGAGCGGCTCGTCCAAAAGAAGAACTTTCGGCTGGTTGACGAGTGCGCGTGCAATCGCAACACGCTGCTGCTGACCGCCGGAAAGACGTGTGACCTTGCGTTTTTCAAAACCTTTGAGATCAACGACCTCAAGCATTTTCAAAACACGTTTTTTGATCTCGTCGGCAGGAACTTTGCTTACCTTCAGACCGAATGCAACGTTTTCGAAAACGTTCAGGTGAGGGAAGAGCGCATAGCGCTGGAAAACGGTGTTAACCTTGCGCTTGTGCGGCGGGATATCGTTGATTCGCTGACCCTCAAAGAAAACGTCGCCTTCATCGGGTGCGGTGAAACCGCCGATTATACGAAGGGTCGTGGTTTTGCCACAGCCGGAAGGACCCAGCAGGGTGACAAATTCCTTATCCTTGATATAGAGATTGATGTGATCCAGAATACAGTCCTGGTCGTAGCTCAAAGCAATGTTTTTGAGCTCAAGCAATTTTTCGTTGCTCATGGGTGTGCATCCCCCTTTGCGGAATTTTGTTCGGCTTATCGAGGCCGTGGCCGCTTTTGACATCACCGCCCGCAAAAGGCTTTCTTTCGGGATCATAGAAAAGATCACAGTGACGCATACGCTGCCATTCAAGTTTTATTGTTGGCCCTTTTTATACAAAAAAGGGGCGTACAAACATACCATAAATATAGCTGTTTTTAACAGGAATGTCAATAGAAAAGACGCAAAAAATGCGCTTTTTCTTCGAATTTTTTAGAAGAAACTCATATTTGAAATCGAAAAATCTCGGGTATTCTTTAAAATGCTTTAAAATGCTTTGAAATACTCGTTTTTTCGCGAATTTTGAAAACGCGTCAAAAAACAAGAGAAAAACAGCGGAAAATAAAAACCGGACACACCCGTTTTTGAGTATGTCCGGTTCTATACGGTATATTTATGCGTTCATCATCGCGTCAAGACGCAGTGCAATCTCGCGCAGGAAGGTCTCGGTATCAACCGTTCTCTTGTTCTCGAGTTTCGAGATCATTGCGAGGTTTTTGTCCATAACGCCGTCTTCCATCGTCTGGATGGATGCTTTTTCGAGTTTGTCGGCAAAGTCGCAGAGCGCCGGAATGCTGTCCATCTCACCGCGTTTGCGCAGAGCACCCGTCCATGCAAAAATCGTTGCGATCGGGTTTGTGGAGGTCTTTTCGCCTTTGAGGTAGTTGTAGTAGTGGCGGGTAACCGTGCCGTGTGCTGCTTCATACTCGTAAACACCGTCCGGGGAAACGAGAACGGAGGTCATCAGGCCGAGGCTGCCGAATGCCGTTGCAAGCATATCGGACATAACGTCGCCGTCGTAGTTTTTGCAGGCCCAGATGAAGCCGCCTTCGCTGCGCACAACGCGTGCGATAACGTCGTCAATCAGCGTGTAGAAGTATTCGATGCCGGCTGCTTCGAATTTTGCTTTGTATTCAGCTTCGTAGATCTCAGCAAAGATGTCCTTGAAGCGGTGGTCATACGTTTTGGAGATCGTGTCTTTCGCCGCGAACCACATATCCTCTTTTGCATCGAGCGCATAGTTGAAGCATGCTCTTGCGAAAGAAGCGATGGAAGCGTCAATGTTGTGAACGCCCTGTACGATGCCGTCGGAATCGGTGAAGTTGTGGATGAGCTTGCGGGTCTCGTTGCCGTCTTTGTCGGTTACAACGATCTCGGCTTTGCTGCCTGCTTCTACTTTGAGTTCGGTGTTCTTGTAGATATCGCCGTAAGCGTGACGTGCAATCGTGATCGGTTTGGTCCAGGTCGGGATGTACGGAACAACGCCGTTTACGAGAATCGGTTTACGGAATACGGTACCGTCGAGGATTGCGCGGATGGTGCCGTTCGGGCTCTTCCACATCTCTTTGAGGTTATATTCTTCCACGCGTGCAGCGTTCGGGGTGATGGTTGCGCATTTTACTGCAACACCGTATTTTTTGGTTGCGATTGCGGAATCGACCGTAACCTGATCGTTTGTCTCATCGCGGTATTTAAGGCCGAGGTCGTAGTACTCGGTTTTAAGCTCGATATACGGGTTTAAGAGAATGTCTTTGATCATCTGCCAGATGATTCGGGTCATTTCGTCGCCGTCCATTTCAACGAGCGGCGTAGTCATTTTAATTTTATCCATGGTGCAAAACCTCCGTTTTTTTATTTGAGCTGATCTTTCGTGTAGCTCAGCAGACCGCCGGAAAGGATGATATCTTTCGAACGGCCGGAGAGATCACAGTCAACCGGGATCTCGGTGCCTTTGGTGATGTTTTTAACGGCGAGCGGCAGATCTTCGATGATCGCTTTGCGTACGTCCGGCAGTGCGAGGATATCGCCCTGTTCAATTGCATCGTAGTCCGCCTCGTTTTTGAAGGTCAGCGGCAGGATGCCGGCATTGATGAGGTTCGAACGGTGGATACGTGCAAAGGATTTTACGAGAACTGCTTTTACGCCGAGATGCAGCGGTGCGAGTGCAGCATGCTCACGGGAGGAGCCCTGACCGTAGTTTACGCCGCCGACGATGATGCTCTGTTTGAGTTCAAGTGCACGGTCCGGGAAGGTCGGATCACATACGGTGAAGCAGTGCTTGGAGATCGCCGGAATATTCGAGCGCAGCGGCAGGATCTTTGCGCCTGCCGGCATGATATGGTCGGTGGTGATGTTGTCGCCGACTTTCAGTGCACACGGCGCTTCGATGCTGTCGTCAAGCGGAGTGGTGGTCGGGAACGGTTTGATGTTCGGACCGCGCAGGATCTCAACGGCCGGTGCATCTTCGACAGATGCCGGTTCAACAACCATATTGTCGTTGATGAGGAATTTTTCCGGAAGAACGAATTCCGGCATATCTGCGAGGTATTCGCTCGGGTCGGTGAGCTTGCCGGTGAGTGCGGAAACTGCCGCAACCTCCGGGCTTACGAGATAGATCTGACCGTCTTTCGTGCCGGAACGGCCTTCGAAGTTACGGTTGAAGGTACGCAGGGAAACGCCTTTGGAGTTCGGCGACTGACCCATACCGATGCACGGACCGCAAGCGCATTCGAGGATACGCGCACCTGCCGAAATGAGATCGGCGAGCAGACCGTTTTCTGCCATCATATTGAATACCTGTTTGGAACCCGGCGCGATCGAAAGGCTGACATCCGGATGGCAGGTCTTGCCTTTGAGAATGTATGCAACTTTCATCATATCGAGCAGGGAAGAGTTCGTACAGGAGCCGATGCAGACCTGATCGACTTTCAGCTCGCCGATTTCCGGAATGGTTTTAACATTGTCCGGAGAATGCGGGCATGCAGCAAGCGGTGCAACGGTGGAGAGATCGATGGTGTAAACCTCGTCGTATACCGCATCGTCGTCTGCTTTGACTTCAACCCAGTCTTCTTCACGTCCCTGTGCTTTTAAGAACGCTCTGGTAATCTCGTCGGACGGGAAGATGGAGGTCGTTGCGCCGAGCTCAGCGCCCATGTTGGTGATGGTTGCACGTTCCGGAACGGAGAGCGTTTTAACGCCTTCGCCGCCATATTCGATAACCTTGCCGACACCGCCTTTTACAGAAAGGAGGCGCAGAACTGCGAGAATGATATCTTTTGCCGCAACCCACGGACGGAGCGCGCCGGTGAGGTTGATGCGAACCATTTTCGGTGCGGTGATGTAGTATGCGCCGCCGCCCATTGCAACAGCAACGTCAAGTCCGCCTGCACCCATTGCAAAGCTGCCGATACCGCCTGCGGTCGGAGTATGGCTGTCCGAACCGATCAGGGTCTTGCCCGGTTTTGCGAAGCGCTCCAGGTGAACCTGATGGCAGATGCCGTTGCCCGGGCGCGAGAACCAGATGCCGTGTTTTTTCGCGATCGAACCGATAAAGCGGTGGTCGTCGGCATTTTCAAAGCCGGACTGCAGCGTGTTATGGTCAATATATGCGACGGAACGCTCGGTGCGTACGCGGTCAATTCCCATAGCCTCGAATTCAAGATACGCCATCGTGCCGGTTGCGTCCTGGGTGAGGGTCTGGTCGATCTTTAAGCCGATCTCCGTACCTTTTTCCAGTTTGCCGTCCACGATATGCGCGGATAAGATTTTTTCAGCGATTGTAAATCCCATGTTGTATCTCCCTTTCTCAAAAACCGCCGTGCAGTTTTTGCTGAAATCCCTTATAAAAACGGAATGCATCTATTATAGTACAAAGACTGCAAAATGTCAACGATTTAATCCGTTAAATTAAAAAAGAATCCCGCAATTTGCAGGATTCTTTTTCAGAAATTTCATTTTTCTTATTTGCGTTTGATCGTCAGCTCGAGACGGTCGCCAAAAACGCTTCTTTCTTTTGCGGTGAACTTCGCTTTGACGGTTCCTTCTGCCTTATCGGCAAAAACAGTGAAGCAGACACGGTCGCGCTTGTTCATTTCACATGGGAGGTCAAGCGCAAAGGAAACGGCGCTGTCTTCATCGGATGTGAAGTGAACACTGCCGTATCCGTCGCCGGCAAGCCATTTGGCGTACGTGGTGTTCTGAACCATAATCTGCAGGGTAGCGGATGCGTCTGCGCCGAGTTCAACCGTACCGCCGTTTGCCGCGGTAACCGTGCCGTTTTCGGTGATCACGCGGATCGAGGTAATGATACCGTCGAGATATTTCGGTGAGCAGCCGGTCGGTTCGATGTTTCCGACTTCCGTGAGCGAAACGTCTGCAGAAGTGGTTCCGGTCGCCTTGTCGACAAACGCAACGGTTTTGCCTTCTTTGATTGCGGCAAAGAGCTCGTCTTCGACACCGCGGTATACCGAGCGCAGACCGTCTGCGTGCAGGTCGCGGTCGATTTCCAGCAGAACATCCGGCTTTTTGAGCGGCGGTGCGTTCAAAAACTTCGGCGAGTATTCCATCAGAACTTCCGTTACCGGGCGGATGCCGCCGTCCGGATCAACGATGCCGAAGTCGGAGTTTTCGCCGATGCGGTAACCGCCGAAATACCACCAGCAGAACATGCCTGCGGTATGGCCGGTCAAAAGCATATCAAAGAAGCGGCGGTAATATTCCGCCTGGAATCCGCGGTTTTTCGTGTTCGGCGTGAAGTTCGAACCGGTCCAGATCGATTTGCCGAATTCCATCCACTGTACAACGTTGTCCGGATTTGCGTAGCGCGAATAGATATTCGTGAATACGCCCTGACGGATGCTCTTTTCGTCATCGGAAAGAGCGTAGCTCTCCGGAGAAGTGGTGTCAACAGCCGCGCTCATTGCATCGTAGTCGTAGCCGTAGATGCCCGGATCGACCAGCGGAATCGTCGAAGCGTCGCCGGAACGTGCACTGATCAGATGGTTCGGATCGACCGAACGGATGAAATCGCAGGCCATATGGTGCGCACGGCGAACGGAATGGTCGATACACTGGCGGTAAGCGGCAACCAGCTTATTGTAATCACCGTCCTCGCGGAGCATATCATCACAAAGGCCGATCACTTCGCCTTCTGCATTGCGCGGCAGCGGATAACCGAGAACTTCCTCGGCCTTTTCGTAAGAACCGTAGCGGTTTTTGAGGAAGAAGCGCCAGTCTGCGTCGAACGATTTGCGGCCGTTCATGTTGCCGTAGCACGGCTCATACGTACCGACATATCGTTCCCAGGCGATATCGTAGCCAACGAGATTATCGAGTTTATCAAGGCGGTATTTTTCGATCAGCGCTCTTACTTCGTGTTCGGCGAAATCAAACGGATTTGCGTGCGGACGGAGCGAGAGATTGACATAAATACCGAGCTCTTCGCAGCGGGTCATCAGATGAAGAATGTTGTTTGCGCGCAGCGACGGCTCGTAATATACAAAGAGGGAAACGGCATTCAGACCGATATTTTTGCAGCGCTGCAGGTCAACTTCGATAACGTCCGGATCGTACGAGAATGCGGAAACATAGTGTTCGTTGATCCAGAAGCTTTCGTTCGACATATCGTAAGTCGGCATATAGTTGACGCCGAAAAAGCGTGTCGGTTTTCCGTCGATCGAGATCTCGTTTGTGCCCGGCAGGATTTTTGCGTATCTGCGCTCTGCTTCCGGCTTGAGCGTATGAATTTTGACGGTGTGCGCAAGCTGATCGACAAGTACGCCGTTTTCATAGAGCGAAACACGGGCATCGCCTTCTTTTGCTGCAAACGGCACTGCATAGCGCAGATAGGTGAGTCCGTTGTCCTCTTTGACGGCTGCAAAATCAGAAAGAGCAACGGTCAGATCGATTCCCGGTGCCGAGAGTTTTGCGGTGTACGGCGTAAGGTCTGCGCCGATTTTGGCCGAGCAGAGAATACCGGCTTTGCCTTCGGCCATATCATTGCGATAGATGAATTCGTCCGTGCCGCCTTCTACCAGCATAACCGGACGAAGCATTGCAGAAAGTGCGTCGGCAACCATATCGGCGCCGCCGTCTTCATAGAATTTCGGATCGTTTACCGTGAAAGCGGCGAGAGCGGAGCCGTTTCTCTTATAATCCTTGCCGCCGAAATCGAGCGAGAAATCGCGCGTGGAGCGGTTGAGCATCATATAAGCGAGGAAACCGCTGTTCAGGCCGTCTTTGCCGATCGTTTCGATCAGCGGGATAAAACGGCGGTGACGGTCGTTATCAAAGCCGAGACCCTGCTGGCGCGGCGGATGCGAGAACATACCTTCGTAAAGCGGCAGCTCTTTTTTGGCAAGGATCGCCTGACGGTCGGAAACCTTGACTGCAGAGACGTTTTTGACCGGGAAGAATTTGAATTTCGGGCAGAGACCGTCTACAACAATCTTATCGTTATTGATAAACGGGATGGAACACGCGCTGACTTCGGCGATGCGGAACGTGTGCTCGCCTGCAACGGAATATGCGTGCGAGAGTGCGTGACCGAACTGTAGCTTGATGACCTTGCTGAGGTCAAGCTGGATGCCGTATCGGCGCCACGAAAGTGTCATAAACCGGTTTCCGTCATAGACGAAATCGCGCGCAGAGAGCATAAAGAACTGATAGTCCTTTTCCGGTGTGATGCGCGCTTTAAAGGTGTCGCCTTCGTTCGTCAAAACCTTTACGGTGATGGTACGGGTATTTTCGTCCGCACGTGCGTAAAAGCCGATGACGTTTTCATCTTCGTTGAAGGTAAACGGCGCTTCAAAAGCCTCGTTGATGGCAAAACGGTCGCTGTACCATTCCAGCGCACGGCCGAATTTTTCGTCTTCAACGGTTTTTACCGTTGCGGTGATTTCGACCTTCTTGCTGTCCGGGTTTGCGGTGTCCGGTTCAAAGCCGTATTCTTCCGCCGTTTTGGTAAAGTCCATACCGATGCGTTTGCCGAATGCGCCGCCGGCAAAAAGCTGTGCGAGCTCCGCTGTGGTTTTGCCGTCCGCTTCGGCGTAGTGCTCATTTACAAAAGCCGGACCGCCGAGCGTGATGAGATTACCGCCGCGGTTTAAAAAATCATTTGCATACGTTGCGGTTTTTGCCGCACAGTCGTATGCACCGCAGATAATAACCGGGTCGTTTGCGGCAAAAGCTGCCTGCGAATCCGCAAATGCGAATTCGTTTACCGTATATCCTTTTGCCTTGAGTGCGCTGATGACAAAGCTGTCGTATGCCGCATCAAGAGAACGGATCAAAGAAACGTTAGCCATAGTATATATTCCTTTCTTACTATGTGATAAAACCGAAAAAAACGGTTTGTCTGCTGTTTCTTATCATACTGAAAAAGAGCAGGTTCGTCAATAAAAATATAACGCTTTCCGCCGCCGTTTCGACAAAATATCAGCGTGCTGCGCAGTAAAATAGAGAAACGGGAAGGGAGGAAAACGCGTGAAACAAACGGTTTATCTGGATATTTTGCTTCTGCTGAATATTCTTGTGACATATCTGCTGCTGACCGCGGCAAAGCTTTTAAGCGGTGTTGAAACACGTCGCTACCGCATGGTGCTTTCGGTTTTGCTGGGCGGTGCTTTCTCGTTTCTTATCTTTTTGAAATGCAGTCCGTTTGAAGAATTTGCCGTAAAACTGCTGACCGGTTTTTCGCTTACCGCCGCGGCATTTTATCAAAAGAAAAAGAGCCGGCTTTACTGGCGCGTCACTGCCTGCTTTTTCTTAAGCTGTTTTCTTTTTGCCGGATTTATGATGGCGCTTTTTCTGCTGTTCCCGGCACAGGGAATGCTCTATCGAAACGGCGTTCTGTACTTTAATATATCGGCGTTTGCGCTTGCTTTCGGTACGACCGGTGCGTACCTTCTTGTTCGTATCGTCTGCAGAATTCTCGATAAACGAACCGCAAAAACGCTCGCCAAAACGCTCACGATCTCGCACAAAGGAAATACGGTGACACTTCGCGCGCTTGTCGATACCGGAAATCGCGCACGCGACCCGTTTACGGCGCTGCCCGTTGCGATCGTTTCCGCCGAAAAACTGCAGCCGCTTATTCCGGACAGTCAGCGTACCTTCCTTTCGTCCGGTATTCCGCCGGACAGTGAGGCACCTTTGTTCCGACCGATCCCGGTAAAAACGGTCGCGGGTGAACAGCTTTTGTTTTCGTTCATCCCGCAAAAAGCAGAAATCGACGGAGAAGAAAAGCGGCTTGCTCTTGCTGTCAGTGCGGTTTCGCTTTCGGACGGCGGGTACGACGCGATCCTGCCGGCTGTGTTTGCAGAATAATTGAGAGGAGTATGTGGATATGAAACCTTTTGCTGTGATCCGGTTTTACGCTGTGCGGCATCGGATCAGAACCTGGATCGAAAATCTGCGCCGGTATTTAAACGGAGCGGATGAAGTTCACTACATAAACGGACCGGATACACTTCCGCCGCCGCTTTCACATGAGGAGGAAGCGGCAGTTTTTGCAAAGCTTGAATGTGATGATAAAAATGCCAGAAATACGCTTATTGTGCACAATCTGCGGCTTGTCGTGTATATCGCGAAGAAGTTTGAATCCACCGGTGTCGGTATGGAGGATCTCATTTCGATCGGTACGATCGGTTTAATCAAAGCGGTCAATACCTTTGTGCCGAGTAAAAAAATTAAGCTGGCAACGTACGCATCCCGCTGTATTGAAAATGAGATTCTGATGCATTTGCGCAAAATCTCTCCGACGCGCGGCGATATCTCGATCGACGAACCGCTGAATGTTGACTGGGACGGAAACGAGCTACTGCTTTCTGATTTGCTCGGTACAGAACCCGATACCGTAAACCGCGATATCGAAAATGAAGCGGAACGCAGTCTGCTGCATCGCTGTGTGGATTGTCTTGACCCGCGCGAAAAGCTGATTATGGAAATGCGCTTCGGTTTAAACGGAAAACGGGAACGCACGCAGAAAGAGGTTGCGGATCATATCGGTATTTCGCAGTCGTATATCTCCCGGCTTGAAAAAAGAATTCTCACAGAGCTGAAAAAGGAGCTTGAAAAGGTGCTGTAGAGTCCGGTAGCGCCAAAATAGAGCGGGAAAAAGCAAAGTTTCCTTTACAGGAAGCGTATTTTTTGATATAATGACAATATTAAATAGGTCATCTTTCCCATTGTATTTCGAAAAGGTGGTTTTTATATGAAGATTGCATTATTCACAGAGACGTATCTGCCGTATATCAACGGCGTTGTTACGCACGTTAAAGGTCTGCATGACGGACTCGAACAGCTCGGTCACGAGGTTTTGGTCGTAACGGTTGACGTCAAGGCGAAAAAACATTATATCAAAGACGGCGTTTTATACTGCCCGGCAAAAGAAATGAAAAAAATCTACGGCTTCGGTTTTGCGTCGCCGTTCAGCCCGTCGCGCTTTAAAATCCTCAAAGAGTGGGGCGCTGACGTGTTCCATATTCATCAGGAATTCAGCATCGGTTTTTCCGCGATTCGCTTTGCGAAAAAGCTCAAGCTTCCGCTGGTACATACGCTTCATACGATGTATGACGACTATCTGTACTATCTCGTTCCGAAAAAGCTCACGCCGCTTCTGCGCGTGATTGCACACCGCTATTTCCGCTGGTGCGGCAACTCCGCGCACGAGCTCACCGGTCCGTCCGCAAAAGTTCAGGAGTACTTTGATCTTTGCGGCTGCAAGAAAAAGGTCAATGTCATTTCGAACCCGGTTGAACTCGATATGTTTAATCCGGACGTTCTCGACAAAGCGAAGGTTCAGGCGATCCGCGATAAATACGGTGTAAAACCGGAAGATACGCTGATCTCTTTCTGCGGCCGTCTCGGCAGGGAAAAGAGCGTCGACGTTCTGCTCAACTACTGGGCTGAAAACGTGAAAGCGGATGATAACCTCAAACTGATGCTTCTGGGCGGCGGCCCGTGCCTGGAAGAGCTGCAGGAGCAGGCAAAACAGCTCGGCATTACCGATCAGGTCATCTTCACCGGTGCCGTGCCGCATAATGAGCTGCCGGAATACTACGGTGCCTGCCAGCTTTACGTCACCGCTTCGCTTTCGGATACCAACTCGATTTCCATGAAAGAGGGTATGGCAACCGGTCTTCCGGTTCTGCATATCAAAGATCCTCTGAATGCAGGTCAGGTTGTTGACGGTGTCAACGGCTTTATCTATAACAACGGCAAAGAGCTTTATGCGCTTATCAATAAATGGAAAGCAATGTCGCAGGAAGAAAAAGATGCGCTGCGTGCTTCCGTTATCGATTCGGTCAAAGTTTACGGCTGTCAGGTTCTCGGCAAAAACCTTCTCGATGTCTATGCAAAAGCAATCGAGAAGAACAATGCCCGTAAAAAGAAATAACACCGTAAAGTCAAAGAGAGGGAAAAGCCAATGTTTCAGTTTGGTATCATCGGTGCGGCGAATATTGCAGCGCAGTTTTGCCGTGCGGTAAAAATTTCGGGTGTTGCGGAGGTAGCGGCCGTTGCCGGACGAACCCCGGGCAAGGCAAAAGCGTTTGCAGAGAAAAACGGTGTTCCGTCGTATTACGAGACGTATGAGGAAATGCTCGCGCGCGACGATATCGACGGCGTTTATATCGCAACAACGCAGAACTTCCACTATGACAACATCAAACTCGCGCTTAACGCCGGCAAACACGTTCTCTGCGAAAAGGCGTTCGTTTTGACGAAAGCACAGGCCGAAGAAGTGTTTGCGCTTGCAAGAGAGAAAAAACTTTTCTGCATGGAGGCTATGTGGTCGCGCTTCCTTCCGACGATTCAGAAAGCGAAGGAATGGATCGACTCCGGCTTAATCGGTGATGTTAATCTCGCTCATTTCATGATCGGCTTTGCGTCTTCGCCGGATCCGAACGGACGCATCCGCAGCAAAGCACTCGGCGGCGGTGCGATGTTCGATATCACGGTCTATGCAATCGAGATCACGACGTATCTCATCAATAAACAGCTTTTGTCGTATGACGGACACGTCATCAAGGATGAAAACGGTGTCGATATGGTGGATGTCATCAACCTCGTTTACGACGGCTGTATCGCAAACCTGCAGGCAACGGTTCTTACGAACGTGGAACAGTCGCTTCAGATCTTCGGTACAAAAGGCCGTATCGTAATTCCGGATCCGCATTATTCCTGCCGCTGCAGCCGTTACGACGAAAACGGACTTGCGGAGGAATTCTATCAGCGCCGTGACAACGGCTTTGAGTACGAGATCCGCGAGATGGTCTCCTGCATTGAGGCAGGTAAGCTCGAAAGCGATGTTATCCCGCAGAAGGATACCGTCAAATGCGCCGAGATCTTCGACGCAATGCTTGCTGAATAACAGATATAGGAAAACAGGGCGCTCCCGATCGGGAACACCCTGTTTTTGTTTGTCTTATTTCTTTTCGAGGCGGAATGTGCGGATCTGACGATAGGATAGCGGTGCGATTTCGTCATAAACTTCGCCTGTCTCGTTTTCGAGAAGGTCACACGCAATCAGCCGATATCCCGGCACGGCAACGCTGCCGTCTTTTCCTGCAAATTCGTATACACGCAGATAACTGCCGCCTTCTTTTGCGTAATATGCGCTCATCAGGACGTTATCGCTTGTTTTGATCGGAAGGAACGTGAGCATATCGTCGCTGCAGCTTGCATCGTCTTTGATGATCAGCGGATACGTATAGGCAACAGCCTCGCGGTGGAGTACCTCCGGATCAAAACCGCCAAGCATCGGACGAAGCGCAAACTCGTGCTCATGCGTACCCCAGATGGTCTTTTCGCTCCAGGCGTAGTCGTTCTGATAAGCAAACGGAACGGAGAGAACACCATTTTCCTCACGTGTCAGACACATTACGCCGCGGTTGAACACAGCCATGGCAAGCGCGTCGTTTCCTGCCGCTGCCCAGTAGTTGCCTTCGATGTATTGATCCGGTGTTTCGGCAACAAGGAACGGGCGGTCGCGCCAGCCGGTTACTTCGCCTGCAAACGGAACCTGCATAACAAAACGGAGTTTTTCTTCGTGTACAAAGCCGTTGTTGTTTTCACGGAACACATCAAAATGGCGTCCGATACCGATATGTTCGCCGTTGTGTTCAAACGAAGCTTTGCAGTGAAGCAGCGGATCGCCGTCTTTGAGTGTGAGTGTAAAACGGCACGGGATACCGCCGATTTCGCCCTGATACATAGCCGTTGTCAGAAGCGGACGGCAGTGTACATACCATTTGCCTTGGCAGACAGAATCGATGTTTTCGATATATCCGGCGAAAAGCTTGCCGCTGCCGCCGTTGTTGATCAAAAGCTTACCGTTCTTTTTATCTGTTACGGAGATGATACCGCCTTCACCGAGCGCGATCTCATAATACGGTGTGGTGAGAATGCCGTTTTCGTAAGAACAGGAGACAGAAAGTGTCTCTTCGGCCGGTACGATCGTATACGTTTTTGCGCTCATCGGCGGAACTTCTGCCGTGAAGCGAACACGGAAGGCGAGCGGCATTTCCACGCCGCGGCGCGTTGTTACGTCGTAACCGCACGGAATACGCTCGTCACCGCAAACGGCGGCAAACGCTTTGGCACGGAAACGGCGCGTGCTTGCAACCGTCTCGATCTGACCGCGCTGCGGTTTGTCGGAGAGGTTGATGACGGTAACGGTCTGATCCCCGTTGTTTTTGGTTTTGGAAGCAATTGCGGTAAGTGCGGATGCTTTCGCTTTCTCTGCCGCTGCAAAGGAGCGGGAGATGAACTCGTCTGCTTCTTTGAGCAATCCGCAGATCTGCACGTCGTGGTGCTGCGCAATGAGCAGGTGACGCCACGCTTCGTTGAGCAAATCCTGTTCAATTTCGCCGCCGAGCGAAGCGGAAACAGCATGCAAGCGCTCTGCCTGCGTGACAAGAACTTCGCCTTTACGGCAATCGTTGAAGATTTTATTACCGCAGTAACCCCACGGCATACGGACAACGAACTCGTTCGGTTTTGGGCGATACTCGTCTTTCGTGTCCATATACGGCGCATACAGCTCCGGCAGGTCTTCGAGCACAACCCATTTATAGCGGTCAATTTCCTCAACGTGTGCGGTCAGTTCTTCACAGCGTTTATCAACATCATCGTAGCGCGAGCCGAGCAGAGGCGCGATATGCGGGAATTTTTCTTCAAAGGCTTCAATCGGCTCATCCCACTCTTTCGGCCAGCGGGTGAGGATATAGTTTTCCATCGTGGTTGCACCGAAATGTGCGCCCTGACCTTCATACGTCGGGATGCAAGGAACAGAAGTGCCGTCATCGCCGTACCACATACCGAACGCGGAATTGTAGGTCGGGTTATAGCCATACATCTGGAAATGGGTTCGCATGATTGCCATCTTGTAGCCGGTCTGTTTTACAAGCTGCGGGATCTGGCTGTGCAGTGCGTGTTCACTGATCGTATAAACATACGGGCGTGTGCCAAGATGCTCTGTGTTTGCGCGGATCGCCTCGGTGAGCTGACGGACGTTCGACTCTTCGCTTACAAAAACCGAAAGCGGCTGACCGTAGGTCGAGGAACCGATCGAAAAACGGCCCGGATAGTTGGCGAGAAGTTCGCGGAGTTTTTCGATGATCTCCGGATTTTCTGCGGCATAGCGGTCGTAGCAGTACGATTCATTATCCTGTCCGATCTTGAATTTCGGGTATTTGTTCATCCATTCAACGGACGTTTTCAAAGAATTGATGAAATCCGGACCCCAGAGGATATAACCGCCGTGGTCGTAGCTCATCAGATACATCGGTTTTTCAGACATAGGATGACCTCCTTTGACATAGAACTCGAAACATGAGTTTTCTTAATCCTACGATACCACAGCCCGGTCTGTTTTGCAAGAAAAAGCCTTGTACAGCGATAAAGAAAATGCTATACTGAGGCAAAAGGGGTGTACGGAAAATGGATTGGAAAACGAAATTGTGGCTTACTCTTATGGGTGCGGCGGTGATCGCGGCGATTCTTCTGATCTTCGCGCTTCTTGGCGTGGATATCAGCAATATCAGAATTACAAAAGGGTTCTTTTTAGGATAAAAAATGCCTCGCTTTTTTCGGGAAAGCGAGGCATTTTTTTGCGAAACGAAGGGAAGATGGAATGGTTTCGTTTCGCGCGAAGATATCAGAGAATATAAAAGAGGATGCAGATATACTGCAAAACACTGCCGAGCACGACGAAGAGGTGGAATATCGCGTGTGCGTATTTCATCCGTTTGTGCTTGCCGATGCCGTAGATCACCGCACCGATCGTGTAGGCAATGCCGCCGGCTAAAAGCCAGAGAAGACCTTCTGCCGCGATGCTCTGGATTGCGATATGCGGTGCAATCACGATGCACCAGCCCATACCGATATAGCAGATCATCGAAAACTTCGAATATTTCTTTAAGTCAATCGCGGTAAGCGTTGCCGCGATTGCGGCGAGACCCCATACAATACCGAAAATCGTCCAGGCCCAAACGGGCGAGGTTTCCCGGATTTTACAAAAAAGAATCGGCGTGTACGTTCCGGCGATCAGCAGATAGATCGTACAGTGATCGATAACCTGCATCACTTTTTTGCCCATGTTGATATGAAGTGCGTGGTATACGCTGGACACCGTATAGAGCAGGATCATCGAGGCGCCATAGATCGCACTGCCAACGATGGCCCAGACATCCTGATGAAAAGCAGAAACGGTCACGCAGGTAATAAGCGCAAGAATACCGAATGCACCGCCGGCAATATGGGAGACCATATGAAAGATCTCCTCACTGTGCGTATACGCCGGAAGCTGGCGATCGCGCAACTTGGTTCTGGTCATATTTATCCTTCTTTTCAATTTTTCTTTTCCGGCGGCCGTTCCGTGCTTTTTAGTATACACATAAGTCTAATCAAAGCCAACCTACCGTCAAAAACGCGGAGTAAACCGCTTGAAACCTGCCGGTAGAGTGAAAAAACAGCCGCTCTACCGGCAGGAGAGTGGCTCTTTTGGCGGTTTTGGGCATAAAAAACGCACCGTTTCGATCGAAGCGGTGCGTTGTCAGATTCAGTTGCTGCTTTTGATTTTGATTTTTGACCACATCAAAATGATGATCTGTCCCGGGATACCGAGCAGGTAGATCAAACTCAGATTGATTCCCGCCGGCAGGAAAGAAAGCTGGATTGCCACAAGAACGGACCACATCAGCAGGGAAATAATCGCGTAATTCAAACGCGGATTAAACCAGATGGAATTGAGCGTGAGCCACACAATCGCCGTTGCCGGGAGCGCATAGATAAAAGAAAGCCACGCGTGCGGTACAGAAGTAATCATCAGCATAATAAAGACGAACAGCGCGATCACCCACACGAGCATCAGACAGATACCGGTAATAAAGCCGCGGTGATCGTGGTGGATAACGGCTGCGGTTTCTTCCGTGCCGCCGTGTTCTTCTTTTACGAGCCAGTCGAGCGTTACACCGAAAAGCTCTGCGATCTGCATCAAAACCGTAACATCCGGCAGGGATTCGCCGCGTTCCCATTTGGAAACGGCTTTGTCGGAGTAGTTGAGTTTTTCCGCAAGATCAAGCTGGGTGAGCCCGTTTGACTGTCTGAGCTCCGCAATATTCTTTGCGATGATCGGTTTTATATCAAGCATACTTCGTGCCTCACTTTGCCATGTTGTTTCTATTTTAACATTTCACAAAAGGAATGTCAAATCGGCAAGCAGGGACACCGATACGCCGTACGGATTACAATACGTCGGAATGCTGCTGTTTTTGCTTTAAAACCTGATTGATTCGCGCGGTTTTACGTTTGATAAACAAATAAATGATCGCCCAAATCGCCGGATAACCGATTGCAAAAATCACAGAGAAAGCGAGAATCGAAACAAAACCCGATTCCAGCCATCCGTTCAATAAATATGTCGCAAGATAGCTCAGATACAAAACAATGCCGTGAATTAAGATGGCCGGCATCAGCGGCAAGCGTTCGATCTGATAAATCGCGTTCATTGCACCGACGATAAAGGCAAGCGCGGTCAGCGAGAAAATACCGGTGCAAACTTCATTTGCAGACAGCATTTCTGTTGATCCCTGGTGATGCAAAATGAGATAGAGTATAGCCAAAACGATCGGACCCACGCCGCAAGCCGACACACCTCGGCGGAGAAATTCAAGAATCAGCTTTTTCATACGCCTTCATACCTCCTTCTGATTTCCGCAAAACAGCGTCTTGAAACATATTCGCGATAACCGCACCGAAAAATCGCATCGACACCGCCGCTGAACGCCGCATCAAACCGCAGGATCCGATGCTCGTTCGCAAGGGTTGATTTGTTGATGCGGATGAAATAAGAGGGGAGGATCGTCTCCAGATCGCGCAGACGATCCTGAATCCGGTATCGGGTTCCGTTCGTATCAATCGCAATCACTTTTCGCTCGAGAATGGTAATACATTCAATTTCCGAAAAAGCGAGCTTGCGCATTTCATCCTCGCGATATCCCATGATTTCATCCGTGCCGGAAAAGGTTCGGATCAAATTTTCGATTTTTCGCGTCAGATCGGATGGCGCGTGCACCGTTGCGACAATCTCTTCTTCTGCATTTTTATCAATAATGAGTTTGTATTTCATCTCCTCAAATCCTTACTGCTTTTTCATTTGTCTCAGAAAACAGAATACTGCCAGCGCAGAGAACAATACGCTGTATAACAAAATCGGCAAACTATGGGGAATGGCGGTGGCAAAATCGCCGCGGAACAGGGCTTTTTCCATTTCGACCGCATGGAAAAACGGCAGGCATTCAGCTGCTTCTTTAAAGAATCCGCCCACAAGATTCAAATCAAACCAAACACCCGAAAACCACGCCGAAAGATTCGTCAACAGTGCGCCGCAAATACCGCCAACCTGTTTAACGTTCAAAACACTTCCGCACAGCAAGCCGAGCGCAATATTAAAAATCGCCATCGGAAGAATGCCGAAAATCGCATAGAGGATATTCACACTTATTGTCAATCCGAGCGGGATAGCCGCAA
>JBGUUS010000123.1:0-2364 GCA_045133675.1 Oscillospiraceae bacterium
TATCGATTAGTCGTTAACATACGGAAGCAGAGCAGCCTGACGTGCACGTTTGATTGCAACGGTCAGCTCGCGCTGATGGTATGCGCAAGTACCGGTAACACGACGCGGTACGATCTTGCCACGCTCCGAGAGGAAGCGGCGCAGTTTTGCGATATCTTTGTAATCGATGTTGTTAGCTTTGTCAACGCAGAAAGCGCAAACCTTTTTGCGCGGTCTTCTAGCCGGGCGGTTCGGGCGCTCCGGTCTTTCGCTATGGTTTCTCTCCATTTTTACTTTACCTCCTTGATTAGTTTAGAACGGAAGATCTCCATCGTCATCGATGGAATCAAAATCGTCACTGTTGAAGCCGCCGACCGAAAAAGTCGTGCCGCGGGACGGCTCGTTAAAGCTGCCCGGTGCCGGGGTCGGAAAAGTTGCTGCCGGTCTTGCATAGTTGTTGCCGCCGTTTTCATTGGAACGGTTGCTGTCTGCAAAATAAACCTGGTCTGCAACAACCTCGAATGCAGTGCGTTTATTTCCGTTGCGATCTTCGTAGTTCCGGGTCTGGATGGATCCTTCAAGCGCGATCATACGGCCTTTGGTGAAATAACGGCATACAAAGTCAGCCGTCTGTCTCCAGGCTACGATGTTGATGAAGTCCGTCTGACGGTTTCCGTCTTTGCCGTTAAAGTTGCGGTCAACCGCAATCGAAAAGCTGGTGACGGAAACACCGTTCGGGGTCTGCTTATGCTCCGGATCAGCGGTAAGGCGACCCATCAGAATAACACGATTCAGCATAAACATTCACCTCCAATTAGTCTGCAGCTCTGAGGGTGATCAGAGAACGCAGTACGCCGTCCGTGATCTTGAGAACACGGTCGAGCTCTGCCGGGAACGCGGAAGCAGAAGTAAAGTTGAACAGAACGTAGTAGCCTTCGGTCTCATAGTTGATAGCGTAAGCAAGTCTGCGTTTGCCCCACTCATCTACTTTGTCCATGGTAGCGTTTTCGTTAATGAGCGCGGTGATTTTCTCAACCAGTGCAGTAACGTTTTCTTCGCCAACCTTGGTGCTCAGTACAACGAGTGCTTCGTATTTCTCGGTGATTTTTGCCATGTTGGTGCACCTCCTTTTGGTCTTACGGCCCCTTTCTTTTTGAAAGGAGCAAGGAAAACAGATTCGTTGATCTGTCGTTTGGTTCGCGGAGCATACTCCGCAAACATAATGATTATACACGCTCAACACAAGATTGTCAAGCGGTTTTTACGGGAATTTTTCGGAGAAATCACGTGCTTTTTGCGCAATCAGCTGTCTGAACGCATCTTCCTCGCAGACACAGTAGTTGTTCGACCACTCCGGATCGTCGAACTGATGAGCGGGATAATCGCCGAAACGACGGCGTCGGATGCACGTTTCGACCCATCCGAAAGTACCGTCGGAACGGATTTCTCCGTCGGTGGCGTTTTTGAAATATAAAAATGCGCACAGACCTTGGCGGCCCGTGCGCATTCCATTTACATAAACATCAGCGCGATATACGCCAGCATATTGACCGCCGCATAGCCGATCAGCAGTACCGTCATCAGCTTCGTTGCAACGCCGCCTTTTTTCTTCAGCGTCTCCTCGTAATCCTCGCCTTTTGCTTCCTCTTTGATCCTGTTGATCTTCTTCTCGCAGTGTGCTTTATACAGCGTGTTTGCGAAAAAGCCGCAGATAAACCGCAGAACGAGCAAAAGCACCTCGCAGATCATCGAGATGTTCGAAAACGTCTGCAGCGATGCGGAATTCTGCATCAGCGTCGGCATCGTCAGCGTCTGGAACGTGACGATCGCCTGCGGTACGGCAAGCAGAAGCTGTGCTAAAAACATCAGAATGCCGATGCCGTACATCTTGCGGTACAAAAAGTATCCGCCCTGGAAGAAAAACGCGCTCCAGTTCAAAACACGCGCCTTCGTCTTCGAAAGTTCTTTGAAGCGCGGCAGGAAATAGTGTGCGCTTCTTCCGACAAAATTCGCATAGTCCTGCGCCTTGATGCCGTCGATCTCCTCGTCCGGTTCCACAGTGTTCGTGCCCATAAACGGCGAAAACGGAACCGCACCCGGACCGAACTGTCCGTTCGGATCCTGTCCCGGCGGCATATTGCCCATCGGACGCTGGAAATGCAGCGGGAATCCGCAGGTACGGCAGTTGCGGTCGTCTTCCTCGTTTTCTTCGCCGCAGCGCGGACAGATCAGGCCGCCGCTTGCTGCTTCTTCCGCGGTGTTTTCGGTATCAGCCGCACCTTCCTCTTCCTCCGGCGACCATGTTTCGCCGTTTGCGTGCAGGTGTTCAAACGCACATTTTCCGAGTTCTTTATAGCATTCCCTGTGATACGGTGCGCCGCACTC
>JBGUUS010000124.1:0-3195 GCA_045133675.1 Oscillospiraceae bacterium
GTTTCGCCGGGCGAGCGCATTCCGCTTGACGGTGTTGTTGTATCCGGTCATTCGTTCGCCGATACCTCCGCGCTTACCGGTGAGTCCGTTCCGCGCGAGCTGTTCGAAGGCAGTGATGCCATGAGCGGCTGTATTAACCAGAGCGGTCTGCTCGAGATCCGTGTGACAAAGCCGTTTGCGGAGTCGACCGTTACAAAGATCCTCGAACTTGTGGAAAACGCCGCTTCGAAAAAAGCAAAAACCGAGAATTTTATCACGCGGTTTGCGCGTTTCTACACGCCGTGTGTCGTTATCGCCGCAGTGCTTCTTGCGCTGGTTCCGCCACTGTTCACCGGCTTTGACTTCATCGAATGGATCCGCCGCGCGCTGACATTCCTCGTCATTTCCTGCCCGTGTGCGCTCGTGATCAGCGTGCCGCTCGGCTTTTTTGGCGGTATCGGCGGCGCATCGAAACGCGGCATTCTCATCAAAGGCAGCAGCCATCTGGAACTGCTCGCAAAAGTGAAAACCGCACTTTTCGATAAAACCGGTACGCTCACGAAAGGTACGTTCACCGTTCAGGAGCTCATTCCGGCAGAAGGCGTTGATGCGGACGCACTGCTCTGTTACGCCGCGGCGGCGGAGCAGTATTCGAATCATCCGATCGCACAGTCGCTTCTGCGTGCATACGACGATTTTCCGCCGGAAGCGGACGAACTCGAAGAATATCCGGGCCTCGGCGTTGCGGCAACGGTGGAAAATCGCCGCATCCTCGTCGGCAACCGCCGTTTGATGGGAAAAGAGAAGATCGGATTTTCGGTTTCGCAGTTGGTCGGTACGGTTGCGTATGTTGCGATCGACGGCAAATATGCCGGTTCGATCCGTATTGCGGACGAATATAAAGAAAACGCCGCCGAAACGGTCGCCGCACTGCGCCATTGCGGTGTCAAACGCGCCGTTATGTTCACGGGTGACACGAAGGCGATCGGCGAAGCTGCCGCAAAAGATCTCGGCCTTGACTATGCCGTAACCGAACTTCTCCCGGACGGAAAGGTTGCCGCACTGGAAGCGATCAAAGCGGAAGAACCGAACAAAATCCTGCTCTATGTCGGCGACGGCATGAACGACGCACCGGTGCTTACGCTTGCTGACGTTGGTGCGGCAATGGGCGGTCTCGGCTCGGATGCCGCAATTGAAGCAGCGGATGTTGTTATCATGGACGACGATCCGATGAAACTGCCGCTCGCGGTTCGGATCGCGCGCCGCACGATGCAGATCGTAAGGCAGAACATCATCTTCGCACTCGGTGTAAAAGGTATCGTGCTGATTCTCGGTGCACTGGGCCTTACAAATATGTGGATCGCCGTGTTCGCCGATGTCGGTGTGGCTGTCCTCGCAATCCTCAACTCGATGCGCGCGATGTACACGAAAAAACTGTAAAACAGGAAATGAAAAAGGCTCCTCAGACGAGGAGCCTTTTGGTGTTATTCAGAAGTTTCTTCTTCTGGATCGCTCTTTTTGATCCACTTCATTTCTTTTACGAAGAAGACCATACCGACGATGATCGGGAGGTAGAACGTGATCATACGCCACAAAAGCATGATCAGATTGATGATGCTCTGTTCGGAACAAAACGGCGAGAAGAACGTGATAAAGCTGTATTCCGCACCGCCGGATGCGCCCGGAAGCGGAACGAACGACGAGATCATCGTAACGAATGCCTGTGCGCTGATAACAACGTCAGCCGGGATCGTAAAGACATCGAACGTGAGGAAGAGGAAATACGGGATCAAGAAGAACGCAGTGAGCTGCAAAAGCGACATGATCATCGTATAGCACATCATGCCGATATGCTTTTTCAAAACGGCAAAGCCTTCGTGGAAGGATTTGAGCTCGCCGTCGAGATACGCGATCGTTGCGTCTTTGTCTTTAACAAGACGGATTTTTGCGCCGAGTTTGATAAAGAACACGGCAATCCCGCGCGTAAAGTTGCGGAAGAAACAAATCGAAAGCAAAAACAGCATGACCGCCGTGTTGATCGCAAAACCGATGAACACAAGATAGCCGAAACCGCTGACCTGCGTGGAGAAATAACTCCATTTCCAAATCAGAACCGCCGCGGAGTAGATCGTCAGTGCGATTTGATACAGGATAAAGCGGACGAGCAGAGCACCGACGCCGGTGCCGAGCGAAAGTCCGGTTTTAGTCATGTGATATGCCTGGACCGGCTGACCGCCGGAGGAAAACGGTGTGACGCAGTTGAACAGCTGACCGATCATCGTCGTAGCAAAAGTTGCTTTGAATTTGTGGTTCTTTTCATAACAGAGAACGACGCTGTGCAGAATGCCGGCTTCCAAAAACCAGTATGCAACGATCATTGCAACAGCCGCGAGCGCCCATACCCAGTCCGCCTGCTGAACGAGCATAACGATGTTATCCCAGCCCGAAGACCAGATAACGTACGCGATCACTGCAACGAAAACCAGCGCCAAAAAGACGAGATTTTTCTTCTTCAGTTCCATGATGTACTCCTTTTAATGTAGGCACCCACCCCAACGGGTGCAAAAGCGGGCGACAAGCAGCCCTGCGTAGTCATCTTATATTGTAACGCAGACGGGCGGTAAAGTCAAGAAAACGGATGTTGCACAATTGTATGATTTTGTGATAAAAACGGCGTGTACCCAAACGGTACACGCCGTAATCCATATTTTCACGAAGGGTCACTCCTTCGTGTTGCGGGGTGCGGGAAAGGACTGCAGCAGTCCGGTTACCTGCACCTGTGACGGACTTTCCTTGCGAAAGTGCGTCCGCGTGACGGTGCCGTCCGTCCAGCGATAGTGCAGAGTCGCACCGCCTTCGGCAATGCAGGTCTCCAGTGCACTGCGGCAGTGCTGGAGGTAGAACAGCCGCTCGGCGAGCGTGCGCTCCAGCCGAACCTCCTCGGAATATTCCGGACACGGAAGTGCGTCACAGGAGGTGAGCCGTCCGACCGAACGGTTCAGGCGCGTGGAGAGCTCCGAAGCGCGGGTGCGAAGGCGCTCGCGGAGGACGTGGGTGAGGATGACCTCGTATTTCTGTTTTTTCATGGTTAGTACCACCTTTCTTGTAATTAAAAAAAGACATAGTTACAGCGTATTATTACGCTGAATTCCATGTCTTTTCATTACAATATAAGCGGTAACTTTACCGTATATTATATAATAGCAGATAGTTGGG
>JBGUUS010000125.1:0-11117 GCA_045133675.1 Oscillospiraceae bacterium
GCTCTTCAATTGTAGCAGGGATTTTTCTTCATCGCCATAGGCTCTTTTGAACCACGCGTCTAACGCGTGGTTTTCTGTATACAAAAAAACGGCTGACCGCCACGGTCAGCCGTTTTCTGTTTATTTTTGCTGTTCGAGTTCGCGATAAATCCCGCGCAGAACCGTGCGCTGTTTTTCCAGTGCGGCGCGGTCGCGCGGTGTTGTCAGCAGGAACTCGAGATTTTCAAGGAGCGCTTTCGGACAGTATACCATTTGTGAAAGCATCTTCTCGAGCTTTTTATCGCCGGTGAAATACACGCGGTTCAGCGCAAAGATCACCTGTACCAGATCAAGCAGCGTGTGCTGTACGATCGGCGCGCAGAAAAGCAGATCTTCCCGGCGGATCGCACTGTCATAATGAAAATTATACAGCCATGTCGACGCACGGCCCATAAATGTCTCTACGATCGATTCCCGCAGCTTCTCCGGATAAACGCGGACCTGCTCCTGCCAGTTTGCCAGAAGCCCATCCGGATCGTAAACCGGTTTGACGAAGCTCAGTTCGCAGAGATAGATGAATGTATAGTAGCCGTTTGAGGTCCAGGTTGCCGGAATGATCTCAAATCTTCCGTTCAGCGCATCGTCAACGTTTTTCTGCGTGCGTTCCACCGTGCGTGCGGTGATCTCAACCGGTGTGCCCTGATACGTAAAATCCATCGATCCGCCCCAGGGTGTGGACGAAAAATCGGGATCGAGCCACGGATCCGTTCCGTCATCCGCCATAGCACGAACGAGTGCAAGCCGCTCTTCATACGGTTTTGCACCGTCAGCATAGACAAAGAAATCGATATCGGATGCCGCATCGGCGACGCCTTTTGCGTGCGCACCTGCCAGTGCAATCGCACAGCGGCCCGTTGTCGTCTGTTTGATGAGCTCCACCAAATTGTCTATCTTTTTCTGTGTCGCCTGATCCAATGCGGACACCTCCTTATTCTTTTACCGGCAGGTCAAACCAGAACGAGCTGCCTTTTCCGACTTCGCTCTCAACGCCGTATGCGGTCTTATGACCGGTCAGCACGGCTTTTACGATCGAAAGGCCAAGTCCCGTGCCCATACCCGGGCGGTCCTTATAATACGGTTTATAGTAGCGGTCCCAGATCAGCGGAAGATCCTCGGCGGCAATGCCGTTTCCGCGATCTGTTACGGCAATATGTGCGGTGCTTTTCTCCACACGAAGCGAAAGCGTTACGGTTTTCTCCTCTTCACTGTGGTTAACGGCGTTGTTCAAGAGGTTATACACCACCTGCTCGATGCGCGTTTCATCCGCAAACACGAAGCAATGTTCCGGCGCATCGCAGAGGAAGCGGAAACCTTCGGTCTGTTCGAGCAGGCTGAAGCGCTGGGCAATATCACGGAGTTTTTGTGCGATATCAAAAACAGCGGGGTTCATCACGATCTGTCCCGCCTGCATTCGCGAAAGATCAAGCGCGTCGCTTGCCAGGCGGCTCAGACGGTTCGTTTCATCCACGATGATATCGAGCTGTTCTTCCCGCTTTTCTTTATCCTCGCCGGTGATATCCTTGATCATCTCCGCATAGCCGCGGATCATCGTAAGCGGTGTGCGGATATCGTGCGAGAGATTCGCGACAAGTTCGCGTTCGAGCTGATCGATCTTGCCGAGTTCGAGTGCCATATAGTTAAAGTTCTGCGCGAGTTCGCCGAGCTCGTCACCGCGCGTAACCGGAACGCGCTCGCTAAGATTTCCTTTTGCGATTTCCTGTGCGGCTTTGGTCAGACGGGTGATCGGTTTGGTGAACGAATGCGCCGCAACGAAGGAAAGCACCGTTGCAAGGATGATCAGAAGGATCGAAATCCATGTGAGCTGATTGCTGAGAACCGCCGCGGCTTCATATACCGGCGCAAGCGTCTGCGTGATCAGCAAAACATAGCCCGGGCGTCTTTCAACGCAGATCATATAATCGTCGGAATCGCCGGCACCGCGGCGGGCTGTGACAGTCTGTGTGAAAGAAGTGCCTGTCCGGCGCGCCGTTTCGACGAGTTTTCGGTGCATCGTCTCATCATAACGGTGCAGATAGCAGTCGAACGGCAGACCTTCCAGTGTCAGTACAATATCATCGTCTCCGACAACTTCGAGACAGAGACGTTCTTCTTCCACGATAGGAACGAGCGCATTTTTCGCTCGGTTCAATCCTTTTTCATTGATCGTTTCTATGATCTGTTCAGAGATCGCGGAGAGCTCCGCCTCTTTGAGTCCGACGTAATACGGGCGCAGAAATATAACCTGTAATCCCCACAAGAGAAGCAAAAAGGCGACCACGATTCCCATGATCGCCAGCCAGATCTTTAAACGAATCGGCATTCCGCCAAGCTTACGCTTCATCATATCGGTATCCTACGCCCCATACGGTTTTGATGTTTTCGCGGTATTCGCCGAGGTTGTTGCGCAGCATCTTGATGTGCGTATCCACCGTGCGGGAATCGCCGTAAAAATCATAACCCCAGATTTCGTTCAAAAGCTGTTCGCGCGTGAGCACGGCGCCTTTGTTGCGGACAAAGCACAACAGCAGCTCGAACTCTTTCGGTGTAAGCGGAAGCTTTGCGCCGTCGATACTCGCCTCGTAGGAGACCGGGTTGACGGTAAGGCCTTTATACGAATAAACCTGCTCCTGCGCCGCCATTTTCTGCGGATTGGTGCGTTTTAAAACCGCTTTGACGCGCGCCATCAGCTCTTTGGGAGAAAACGGTTTTACAACATAGTCATCCGCGCCGAATTCAAAGCCGAATACGCGGTCATATTCCTCGCCTTTTGCCGTCAGCATAATAACCGGAACATTCGAGGTCAGCCGGATCGTGCGCAGCGCGGTGATACCGTCCATGAACGGCATCATCACGTCCATGATGATCAGGTCGAACTGCGTTTTCTCCGCCATTTCAACCGCCTGCTTGCCGTTTGCGGCCTCTTCACAGGTAAAGCCTTCAAATTTCAGATACTGTGTAACGATATCGCGGATGCGCGCTTCGTCGTCAACCATCAGAATATGTGCCATTGCCGTTCCTCCTTTTTTCATTTTTCAAAGCATACCATAGCTTTGTGTTGAATCTGTGATAAAATCCGGAAATTTTATCACAGGAGCGCTTTATACAGGTCGGCTTTTTTATAGCCGTACGTTTTGGCGAGTTCTTTTGCAACCTCTGTTGCACGCATACCCGAAGCGACCATCTCGCGGCCGATGCGGCAGACCTCTTCAATCGAAAGCGCCTCGGCGGCTTCTTCCTCCGGTGCGCCGGCGACGATCAAAACGAACTCGCCTTTCGGTGCAACCGTCTCATAATGCGAAACCGCACCGTCGAGCGTTGTACGGATAATCTCCTCATGGAGCTTCGTCAGCTCGCGGCAGAGCGAAACCGCACGGTCACCGCCGAATGCTTCGCGCAGGTCGGAAAGCGTGGAGATGAGTTTGTGCGGTGCCTCGTAGAAGATCATCGTGCGCTCTTCTTTTTTGAGCGAATCGAGGTGCTTCGCACGGGAGACTTTATTGGTGGAAAGAAAGCCTTCAAACGTAAAACGAGAGGTGATCAGACCGCTTACCGCAAGCGCGGAGATCGCAGCGCTCGGTCCCGGAATAACCGTTACGGCAATGCCGTGTTCGGCACAGAGACGGACAAGGTCTTCGCCCGGATCGGAAATGCACGGCATACCGGCATCCGATACGATGGCGCAGGTCTCGCCGGACGAGATGCGTGCGATGATCTGCTCGCCTTTTTCGCGCAGGTTGTGCTCGTAGTAGCTGATCATCGGCTTTTTGATATCAAAGTGATTGAGAAGCTTTAACGTAACGCGGGTATCCTCCGCCGCAATAAAATCGACCGAACGAAGCGTTTCCACCGCGCGCGGCGAAAAATCGCTCAGATTTCCAATCGGAGTTCCGACTACAAACAGCTGTGACAAAACATTCTCTCCTTATTCGTGAACAAAGCTCTCGCCGTACATACGGCGCGTCTGTTCGGTGTATTTTCCATTTTCGTAAATATTGAAATTCGGCAGGACACGCAGATGCATTTTTGCGCCTTTTTGTCCCATCAGCAAAAACAGCCACGGTGCGCTGTCTTTATCGCGGCACACCAGCTGCAGCGCCTTCGGTTCAATGCCGTACTGCCGCATCGTTACCATTGCGTCTGCCAGTCGCTCCGGGCGCTGACAGATACAGAGCCTGCCGCCGAAACGCAGCAGTTTTTTTGCCGCGGCGCAGACATCATCGAGCGTACAGGTGGTCTCGTGCCGGGTGATCTTTTCGGCATCGGCATCGCTTAAAATGCCGTGTCCCGCCGCTTTATACGGCGGATTGCAGGTAACGACGTCGTAGCGCTCGTTCTCGCTCACCGGGAGCGCGCGCAGATCGCCGCCGAAAGCGCGCAGCTTCGTCGTGGTCTCCGCTTCGGCGATTGCCGCATTGAACTGTTCGATTCCCTGCGGCTGGATCTCAACGCCGAGTACTTCTGCGGCCGCATTATCGCGTGCAAAAATCAGCGGGATAATGCCGCAGCCCGTACCAAGGTCGCAAACCTTCTCTTTTTTCTTCGGTGCGGCAAAATGCGCCAGCAAAAAAGCGTCCGTTCCGAACGGATGCGCCGCAGAGGAAAAAACTGCGACTTTATCCGAAAGCGTCTCGCGGTGCCAGTTATTCATTCGCCTTTCTCCTCGCTCTGTTTTGCTTCTTTTTTCGCTTCCAGCCGCTTCATCAAAATATCGTTGAGCCAGATACCGAGCAGACCAAGTGTACCGATCACAGCAAAGATGATAATCGACTGCACCCAGTTGCCTTCACTGATCGAGCTGCCCGCAAAGGTCGACGAAATGATCGACGGAATGCGCGCAACTGTAACGATGACAAAGAAACGCAGCGGTTTGATCTTCGTCAGCGGCATAAAATACGTAAGGATATCTTTCGGCGTGCCCGGGATGAAGAACAGCAGGAACACGAGCATCTCCAGACGGCGCGAGTTGTGCAAAAACTTGAATTTTTCGAGCTGTTTGCTGTCGGCAAGTGCATCGATCGCGCGTTTGCCGAAGAAGCGGACGGCATAGAAAATTAAAACCGTACCGATCAGCATACCGACCGTGCACCAGATGTAACCCCAGACAGTGCCAAACAGAATGCCGGCAAGAACCTCAACCGGTTCACCCGGGATAACCGCAAGGATAACCTGTGTGATCTGGATGATCTCCAGGATCACAACACCCCAGGCACCGTTTTCGTGGATGAATTTGGTGAACGCCGCACGGCCTTCTTCCGTTCCGAGCGTTGCAATTACCGGGATCAGATAGATTGTAAGTCCGATCATAAAGCCGATCACTGCGACAATAATGATGAGCTTGATCCAGTCGCCCGCAGTTTTCGGGACCATATTTTTGAGCCATTCCTTGATTTTCATATCTGTCTGCGGCATTCGCCGCGTTCACTCCTTTAAAAAGCTATACTTAAATAAAGTATAGCGGATATGGCATCGAATTGCAAACAAAACCTGCATATAACGAACAAAACCCGCCATAAGGCGGGTTTTGTACTGTTCCGGAAAACGTCCGGATTATTTCGTGAAGTATTCAACGCCCGAACGGAAGATCATCTGATCTTTCTCGCCGTAGACGTTCTTGCTGATGTTGCTGCCAACACGCTCACTGTGCGCCATCTTGCCGAATACGCGGCCGTCCGGCGAGGTGATGCCTTCAACTGCCATGAAGCTGTCGTTCGGGTTGAACGCTGCGTCATAGGTCGGCTGGCCGTCCAGATCAACGTACTGCGTTGCGATCTGACCGTTTGCTTTCAGCTGTGCGAAGAGGTCTTCGTTGCAGATGAAGCGGCCTTCACCGTGGGAGATCGGAACGTTGTAGATATCGCCGACGTTGGTGTTATACAGCCACGGCGATTTGTTGGAGCAGATGCGGGTGTTGACCATCATCGACTGGTGGCGGCCGATGGTGTTGAAGGTTAGGGTCGGAGAAGCATCGGTCATGTCGCAGATCTTGCCAAACGGAACGAGGCCGAGTTTGATCAGCGCCTGGAAGCCGTTGCAGATACCGAGCATGAGACCTTTGCGCTCGTCAAGAAGATCGGTTACTGCATCTTTGATCTGCGGGTTGCGGAAGAACGAGGTAATGAACTTCGCACTGCCTTCCGGCTCGTCACCGCCGGAGAAGCCGCCCGGGATCATGATCATCTGCGAGTTCTTGATGTGCTCTGCGAATGCTGCAACGGACTCTTCGATCTGTGCGCTGGTGAGGTTGCGGATAACGAAGATCTCTGCCTCTGCACCTGCTTTTTCGAAGACGCGTGCGGTGTCATATTCGCAGTTCGTGCCCGGGAATACCGGAATCAGAACGCGCGGTTTTGCATAATGGATCGGGCTGCGGAGAATGTTTGCTTTGTCATTCTTGTAGCTGATCGTTGCCGGAGCTGCTTTAACCTCTTTGCTGCGGTACGGATATACCGGCTCGAGTTTGCTCTCGTATGCTTCCTGCAGCGCTTTCATATCAACGATCTCTTCCTCGTTGAGGATGAGCATATATTTGGAAATCGTGGAACCGATGATGCGCAGATCGTCAGCTTCAGCGTGTGCGTCAAGCTCAAGAACGAAACCGCCGTATACCGGGTTGAACAGCAGTTCAGCCGGGATCTCTTCGGTGAGTTTTACGCCGATCTTGTTGCCGAGAGCCATCTTAGCGAGTGCTTCGGAAACGCCGCCGAAGGTGAGGGTCGAACAAGCGTTAACAATGCCTGCGCTGATGAGTGCTTCAACGCGGTCGAATACAGCTTTGACGCTGTCGAAGTTCGGCAGACCGTTTTCGTCGTATTCCGGAAGGATGAGAGCAACGCGGTTGCCGCAGTGTTTGAACTCCTGGGAAACAGCTTTGTCCGCACCGGTCAGAGAAACAGCGAAGGAGCAGAGAGTCGGCGGAACGTCGATGTTCTCGAAGGTACCGCTCATGGAGTCCTTGCCGCCGATGGAACCGATCTGGAGCTCAAGCTGTGCTTTGTATGCACCGAGCAGTGCTGCCATCGGTTTGCCCCAGCGTTTCGGATCGTTCTTGGTTCTCTCAAAGTATTCCTGGAAGGTGAGCCAGCATTTCTTGTAGCTGCCGCCGACTGCGATTGCTTTTGCAACGGACTCGATAACAGCATACATGGATGCGTGATACGGGCTCTGAACGCTGATGTACGGGTTGAAGCCCCATGCCATAACGGAGCAAGTGTTGGTCTCGCCTTTGAGCATCGGGATCTTTGCAACCATTGCCTGGGACGGTGTGAGCTGATTCTCACCGCCGAACGGCATCAGAACGGTGTTTGCACCGATCGTGGAGTCAAAGCGCTCGCTGAGACCTTTCTGCGAGCAGAGGTTCAGGTCGCTCATGTGCTCGATCACGTCTTTTGCGGTCGCTTTGCGGTTGTGAACCGGTTTAACGGAAGCGGAAGTGATTTCGATATTGGTGTGTTTAACTGCGCCGTTGGAGTTGAGGAAGTCGCGGGACAGGTCAACGATCTGTACACCGTTCCACTCCATGGTCTGACGTGTCGTGTCAGTAACGGTTGCAACGTGGGTAGCTTCGATGTTCTCGGAAGCAGCCAGTTCGGAGAAGCGAGCCATGTCAGATGCACGGACAACGCAAGCGAGACGCTCCTGCGATTCGCTGATTGCGAGTTCAGTGCCGTCGAGGCCGTCGTATTTCTTCGGAACAGCGTTCAGGTTGATGTGCAGGCCGTCAGCCAGCTCACCGATTGCAACGGATACACCGCCTGCACCGAAGTCGTTGCAGCGGCGGATCAGACGGGTAGCTTCCGGATTGCGGAACAGACGCTGCAGTTTGCGCTCTTCCGGTGCGTTACCTTTCTGTACCTCTGCGCCGCAGCTCTCGAGGGATTCAACGGTATGGGATTTGGAAGAACCGGTTGCACCGCCGCAGCCGTCACGGCCGGTACGGCCGCCGAGCAGGATGATAACGTCGCCTGCTTCCGGAACTTCGCGGATAACGTTTTTCTCCGGAGCAGCGCCGAGAACAGCACCGATCTCCATGCGTTTTGCAGCATAGCCCGGGTGATAGAGCTCGTGAACCTGGCCGGTAGCAAGACCGATCTGGTTGCCGTAGGAGCTGTAGCCTGCAGCAGCGCCGGTTACGATCTTACGCTGCGGAAGTTTGCCTTCGATGGTATCTTCAACAGCTACGAGCGGATCAGCAGCACCCGTTACGCGCATTGCCTGATATACGTATGCACGGCCGGAAAGCGGATCGCGGATTGCACCGCCGAGGCAGGTTGCAGCGCCGCCGAACGGCTCGATCTCGGTCGGATGGTTGTGGGTCTCATTTTTGAACATGAGCAGCCAATCTTCCTGCTGGCCGTCAAAGTCAACTTTGATTTTAACCGAGCAAGCGTTGATCTCTTCGGACTCGTCGAGGTCATACATCTTGCCCTCGCTCTTGAGCTGTTTTGCGCCCATAACAGCCAGATCCATCAGCGTGATCGGTTTGTCGGTGCGGCCTTTGTACAGAACTTCGCGAGCGGAGGTGTATACGTTAAAGGTATCTTTGATGAAGTCATCAGCGATGGTTACGTTGTCGATCTGGGTCGAGAACGTGGTGTGACGGCAGTGGTCGGACCAATAGGTGTCGATCATGCGGATCTCAGTGATGGTCGGATCACGGTGTTCGGTGTCACGGAAGTAGCTCTGGCAGAAGGTGATATCGTCAAGATCCATTGCCAGGCCGTAGTCTTTTACAAATGCAGCAAGCTCATCACGGGAAAGTGCGATAAAGCCGGTGAGCGTTTCAACAGAGGTTTTAACCTCATAGGTCTGCTCAAGCGTCTCAAAGGTAGCGAGAGAAGCTTCACGGCTTTCAACCGGGTTGATCAGGTATGCTTTGATTGCAGAAAGCTGATCCGCGGTGATATCGCCTTTTACAATATATACGCGTGCGTTGCGAACGGTCGGACGGTCGCCCGGAACCAGCAGCTGGATGCACTGCTCGCAGGAATCGGCACGCTGGTCAAACTGACCCGGGAGATATTCGATAGCAAAAATGTGCTCGTTCTCGGCTGCAACCGGAAGATCGAAGGAAATGTCGTCTACACTCGGCTCCGAAAAGACGGTCGGCTGTGCCAGCTTGAATACGTCCTCGGATACGCCTTCAACGTCGTAACGGTTGAGCAGACGGATCGATTCCACATTCTCGATCTGCAGCGAAGTACGGATGTCCGCAAGCGTGCTTGCCGCTTCAACAGCGAACGGCGCTTTCTTTTCTACGTAGATTCTGAAAACTGCCATGTTTGTTTCCTCTCCTGACTTTCAATTTTCTGCGTATCCGTCGTCACGGGATACGAGTTCGCCGATGCACGCTCCGTCCTTTACGGAAAGGAGGCGAACCGGCAGGATTTCACCGCAGATATCGCGGTTTGCGGGCGCAAAAACGCGCGTGTAGTTTGGCGTATAGCCGGTATATATTCCATCCTGCTGCGTTTCAAACAACACGGATTGAACACGGTTTATCTGCGTCTGCAGGAATTTTTCCTGCAGCGCATCGGTGCGCTCGATCATGATGCGGCTTCTGGCATCCTTGATCTTCTGCGGCATATGTCCGTCCATTTTTGCGGCACGCGTGCCTTCGCGGATCGAATACGCGAAAACGTGCACTTTTGCAAAGCCGATCTCCTCGGCAAAGCGGACGGATTCATTGAAATCTTCTTCGGTTTCACCCGCAAAACCGACCATGATATCGGTGGTGATTGCCGGGTTATCGAAGAAACTGCGGATACGCGCACAGATATCGGCGTATTCCGCCGCCGTATAATGGCGGTTCATGCGCTTTAAGGTTTTGTCGCATCCGCTCTGCAGCGAGAGATGGAACTGCGGACAGAACTTCGGCTGTGCGGCCATGCGGCGCATATCGTCATCGGTCAGAAGCTCCGGTTCAAGCGAACCCAAGCGGATCCGCTCGATGCCTTCCACACCGCACGCCGCCTCAACGGCTTCGGCAAGGCGGAAGCTACCGGTTTCTTTACCGTACGAGCTCAGATTGATGCCGACCAAAACGACCTCTTTATAGCCGTTTGCGGCAAGGTCGGAAAGCTCCTCGACAAGATCGTCGATCGGCTTCGACCGGATCGGACCGCGCGCTTTCGGGATGATGCAATAAGAGCACCACCGGTCGCAGCCGTCCTCGATTTTAACAAATGCGCGTGTGTGCTCATCAAAGCGCGACGCGTGCATCGGTTCAAAAGGTTCTCCTTTTTCATGCGGAGTAAGATTGACCACGCGCTGACGGTCGGAAAGCACCTGCTTAACCGCCTTTAACAGAGCACCGCGGTCTTTCGCGCCGGCAACAAGATCCGCTTCCATAATGGAAGAAGCCTGTTCCGGAAACGCCTGCGGAAAACAGCCGGTCAGAACGACCGCAGCATCTGGATGGCGCCGTTTTGTCTGACGGACGAGCTGTTTGGTCTTTTTATCGCCGGAAGCCGTTACCGTGCAGGAATTTATCAGATATACATCCGCTTCTTCCGAAAACGGAACGACCGTAAAGCCGTCATCTTCGAAATACTGCGAAATTACCTGTGTTTCGTATTGGTTAACTTTGCACCCAAAGGTGTAAAATGCAGCCCTCATGAAAGCTCCTATAACTTGGTTTACTGACAACGGCAAATACTGCCAAAAAACGCAATACGCCATTTTCATATTTATCTTAATTATAAATCTTTCGCGGCAATTTTACAAGAGCGCTTGACGAAAAAGAAATTGCCTGTTATAGTACACAATGTAGTGAAAACTACACAAGATAACACGCGGGAGGTTTCCACCATGAAGTCTGTAGTAATTAACCTGACCACCATTGATGATGTAAAAACGTTCATCAGCAAAGTTTGCAAATGCGATTACGACGTAGATCTGATTTCCGGCAGATATGCGGTTGACGCAAAATCCATCATGGGTATTTTCAGCCTGGATATTTCCAAGCCGATTCGTCTGGATGCCCACACCGACAACGCTGACGCATTTTTCGCTGACATCAAGGATTACATCGTAGAGTAATTCCCCGATGCGTCGGATATATAGGGCGTGAAGCCTTATAT
>JBGUUS010000126.1:0-17677 GCA_045133675.1 Oscillospiraceae bacterium
GTCGGCACCAATACCGCCGCGAGCAGACGGTCGGGCGCAAGCGGATGAAAACAGCGGTATACGGTGTGTCCGTTGTTCTTTGCCTCCTCCGAAAGAATACGCAGAACACTGTCGCCGATCAGTCCGAACGGATCATCTATGCAGACCGTTTTACCGCAAAGCGTTTTCGGTGTATGCGTATACGTCAAAACGCCGTGCATCGTAAACGCGCTCAACAGCCGATCGCGGAACGCGCCCGTATCGCCGGTTTTCGGAAACGACTTTGCCGCAAGCCGGTGTGCAAAGCGCTCCGCCGCATCAAAATCGGTGTATACCTCTGCAATTCGGCGCCTTTCCTGCAAAAGCAGATCGGCGGACGCGAGCAGCCTTCGGCATTTTGCATGGCTTGCCGAAATCGCGGTATTCAGTTCTTCAATCCTATGTAACCGCGGCGTGAGTTTTTCCTCACTAAGCGCGTTCCAAAGGTCGCAGACTGTCTGAAAACTCGCGGGATATTCGGGTTCCACCTCGTGCGGCGGCGTTGCATCGGCGATACTGCAGCAGGCTTTATACAAAATAACACCGTCAAGCGAATCCGGGTCGGACGAGCAATGTATGCGTTCGATCAGATCTTCCCGATCCATAAAGCCGGAAACGATACGCTTCATTGCCGTGGATTTTCCGCTTCCGGCGCTTCCTTTCAAAAGGAACCGGCGTTCCCCATCTATGGGTGTATCAAAGCTTTTTGCCAGCGAAAAGAACTTCTGCGGCGCATTGGTGCTGAGAAAGAAATCGGCGGTTTTCGTAAGTTTTTTCACGTTCATACCTCCCGTTCGGACTATACTATGAAAGAAAGGCAAAACGTGTGCAAAAGAAAAAGAAGCAGGAGAACTCCTGCTTCTTTTATGATTACAGTACTTTCGAAAGGAAGTCGCGCAGACGCTCGTTCTTCGGATTTTCGAAAAACGTCTGCGGCGGTGCCTGCTCGATGATCTGTCCGCCATCCATAAAGAGGACACGGGTTGCAACCTCGCGGGCAAAGCCCATCTCGTGCGTTACAACAACCATCGTCATGCCGTCATCTGCAAGTTCTTTCATCAGTTCCAGTACCTCGCCTACCATCTCCGGGTCGAGCGCGGAGGTCGGCTCGTCAAAGAGCATAACTTCCGGGTTCATTGCGAGCGAGCGAACGATTGCGATACGCTGTTTCTGACCGCCCGAAAGCATATTCGGATACGTGTCCGCTTTGTCCAAAAGGCCGATACGCTCAAGCAGGCGCTCTGCATTTGCGTTTGCCTCTTCCTTCGTCTGAAGCTTGAGCATAACCGGTGCAAGTGTGATATTCTCCTTAACCGTCAGATGCGGGAACAGGTTGAAGTGCTGGAAAACCATGCCCATCTTGCGGCGGACGTGGTTGATGTTGCATTTTTTGTCGGTGATGCATTCACCGTCGACGTAAATCTCGCCGCCGTCCGGCTGTTCCAGCAGGTTTAAGCAGCGCAGGAACGTACTTTTACCCGAACCGGACGGGCCGATGATAACAACCTTCTCGCCGCGTTCGATTTTTTCGGAGATACCGTTCAAAACCGTGTTCTTTTCAAAGCTTTTAACCAGATTCTTAACCTCGATCACTGCGTGCCAGCCTCCTTTCGAGAATTGCGAACAGCTTGGTGAGACCAAACGTCAACAGCAGATAGATCGCCGCGATCGTGAGAAGCGGCATCCATGCGTTATACGTTGCATTGCGGATCATATCGCCGGCTTTGTTCAGGTCCATAACGGCGATGAAGGAGAGAACGGAGGTCTCCTTGATGAGTGCGATGAACTCGCTCGTATATGTCGGCAGGGCGGTTTTGATCGCCTGCGGAATAACGATGCGCCACATTGTCTGCACTTTGCTTAAGCCCAGCGAGCGTCCGGCCTCCGTCTGGCCGATATCAACACCCTGAATACCTGCACGGAAAATCTCAGTGACATACGCGCCCGAGTTGATGCCGCATGCCAAAACCGCAACGAGATGGCGATCAAGACCGAGCGGTGCAAAAATAACGAAGTAGAAGATCATCAGCTGCGTTGCAAGCGGAATGCCGCGGATGATCGTTGTATAGATGTTTGCAATAACATTGAGCACTTTCAGTTTCGAGATCTTGCAAAGTGCCATCAGACAGCCGATAACCGTACCGATCATAATTGCGCAAAGCGAAATATAGATCGTTGCCCAAAGGCCGTCCACCAAAAGCGTCCAGCGGTCGCCTTCGATCATAGTTTTATAAAAGTCAACCGCCACGTCCACGAAGAACTTGCCGATGCTTTCAAAAATGTTCACGCGGAATTCTCTCCTTTAACAGACAAGACGCCGGACGGAGCTTTTTGCGCCGTCCGGTGTCCTAATTTTATGTAGGGGTCGAAAAAATTACTTTCTTACGATGATAACCTGCTCGGACTCGTAGTACGGATCAGAGAAGTCAACGTTCTCCAGACGATCCGGCGTTACAGACATGCCTGCAGCGATGAAATCGATGGAGTTTGCCTGCAGAGCACCGATCAGTGCGTCGAAGTCCATGTTGATAACTTCGAGTTTTTTGCCTGCTGCTTTTGCAACATACTGGCTCATGGTGATGTCAAAGCCGACAATTTCGCTGCCCTCAACGTATTCAAACGGCGGGAATGCAGCGTTGGTGCCCATTTTGATAACGTCGCCGTCAGTCTCGATGGTTGCCGGGATTTTGATTGCGCCGTCAGCCGGCATAAATGCGTTAACGAGTGCTTCGTAATCACCGTTTGCTTTCATCTCAGCAATGGTATCGTTGATGATTTTCTGCAGCTCAGCGTCGCCTTTGCGGATTGCGATTGCGTATTCTTCTTTGGTGAAGCGGATGTCGAGAATTTTCAGGTCCGGGTTTTTCTCAACGATTGCTTTTGCCGGCAGTTCGTCGAGAACAACAGCGTCAATCTGACCGTTTTTAAGGTCGAGTGCTGCGTCCATACCGGATTTGAAGGAAGCGACTTTGGCATCAGCGCAGTTCTCCTGAACCCAAGCCTCGCCGGTGGTGCCGCCCTGTACGCCGATTTTCAGGCCGTTCAGGTCTTCAACTTTCTCGATGGTAACCTGCGGTTTTTCGTTACAGCCGATCATGCAGCCTGCGCAGAGCACAACTGCAAGAAGTACAGCAAGAAACTTTTTCATGTTTGTATCCTCCCAGTGAATTCTTTCACATAAAATAAATAATCCCACGACGCAACGCGTCGTGGGTTATACTCTATCACACTTCGTATCAAAATGCAAGAGCAAAATTAAAAAAATTCATAAATCTATGCATTTAACAGCAAATTCTCGATATCCGGGTGTATATTTAAATGTATATTCATCGTTTTATGCATATTTGGATGTTTAAACCGCACCTGTGTGCAGGAAAGCGCCTGCCGGTTGAGCAGCGGATGCGGTGTTCCGTACATCGTATCTCCGACGAGCGGATGCCCGATATGTGCAAAATGAGCACGAATCTGATGGGTTCTGCCGGTCGGAAGTGTGAGCGACAAGAGCGTATATCGGGATGTGCGCCGCAAAACGGTGTAATGCGTCACAGCGCGCTGTCCGTCGTTTCTTACACCTCTGCGCATTTTATGCATTTCAAGCTGAATCAGCGGTGCGTCGATCACACCGCAATTTTCGGCAAGAACACCTTCAATAACGGCCGTATACGTCTTTTCGATTTTTCCGGCAAGCTTTGCGGCGGCAACCGTATTTTTCGCACAAACGCAGATACCGTCGGTATCGCGGTCAAGCCGGAAGACCGGCCGGAACACGCCGTCTTCGTGCGATGCGGCATATACATTCGCGAGCGTATCGGTCTGGTGCAGCTTTGACGGGTGTGTCGCACAAAACGGCGGTTTGTTGTATACGATCAGATCATCGTCCTCATACAGAACCGGAACCTCCAGCGCACACGGAACCGCCGTCGGTGTTGTATCGCGCAAAACCGCTTCAACGGTATCGCCGGTATACACCGGATCGATCATCCGGATATGCACACCGTTTCTGCGGATATCCTCCGGACGGGTTTTCAGTTCGCGAAGAACGCGGCGGGAAAAGCCGTGTTCTTTCATCAGAAAAATCTCGAGTTTCGCGCCGTCGTACTGTTCGGGTACGGTAAAATGAAAACTTCGCTCCATCATACACCTCTCAGTTGAATGTCACGTCGCCGTTTTCGGTGAACAGGCGCTCTACTTTTTGGCGGAGCAGCGCGTGCTCCGGCGCTTTTAAAAGTGCATCTTCGCTTAAAAGAGCCTGCGCCGCCTCGCGCGCGGATTCCAGCACCTTCATATCCGCAAGCAGATCCGCAATCCGCAGATCCGGCAGACCGTGCTGGCGTCTGCCAAAGAAATCGCCCGGACCGCGGAGCTTTAAGTCCTCCTGTGCTACGTCAAAACCGTTTGACATTGTGACCATCGTTTTCAAACGGTGGCGGTTTTCTTCACCTTTGTGATCGGAAACGAGGATGCAGTAGCTGTCGTACTGTCCGCGACCGATGCGGCCACGAAGCTGGTGCAGCTGCGAAAGGCCGAAGCGCTCGGCATTTTCGATCATCATTACGGTTGCATTCGGCACGTCAACGCCGACCTCAACCACCGTTGTCGCAACAAGCAGATCGATTTCTCCGCCGCGGAACGCCCGCATCAGCGTATCCTTTTCCTTCGCCTTCATTCTGCCGTGCAAAATCGCGCTCCTGCACGAAGCAAGCGGTGTACCTTTGAGCTTTTGCAGATATTCCTGTGCGGAAACAAGTTCACTTCCGTTTTCTTCAACAAGCGGACAGACGATGTATGCCTGTCTGCCCTCATCAATCTGATTTTTGATAAAGCCGAGTGCGCGCTGGCGTTTATCACTGCCGATTGCCATCGTTTTGATCGGCTTTCTGCCTTTCGGCAGTTCCCGGATCACGGAAACATCGAGATCGCCGTAAATGAGCAGGGCAAGTGTGCGCGGAATCGGCGTTGCGGACATGACGAGCAGATGCGGATGTTCGCCTTTGGCGGCAAGTGCCGCACGCTGTGCTACACCAAAACGGTGCTGCTCATCCGTTACAACAAGGCCCAATCGTTTAAATCGCACCTCGTCCTGCAAAAGTGCGTGTGTTCCGACAACGACACCGTATTCGCCGTTCGCGATCTCTTCGGCAAGAACGCGGCGCTGCTTTGCGGTCTGTGTGCCATCGAGCAGACAGCATTTCACACCGAGCGGCGCAAGCTGATTCTGAAACGTCGCATAGTGCTGCTGGGCCAAAATCTGCGTCGGCGCCATAACGGCGGTCTGCATCCCGTTTTTCTGTCCAAGGTAAGCGAGCGCCGCCGCAACCATCGTTTTACCGGAACCGACGTCGCCTTGAACAAGGCGGTTCATCGGCTCGCTCTTCTGCATATCTGCAACCGCATCAGCAATCGCATTCTGCTGTCCGCCGGTCAGCGTAAACGACAGGCTCTGATAAAATGCCGCCAGATCGGTGTCGGTCAGCTGCAGAGAAGTATGGGCACGCGCACGCGTTTTCATCAGGCTCATACCGAGCTGCAGGATGAAGAGCTCCTCAAAGATCATGCGCGTCCGCGCAACGGTCAGCGCATGGCTGTCCGCCGGGAAATGGATATTTTCAATCGCATAACGCAGCTGACAGAGATTGTACTTCTGTCTGAGTCCGTGCGGCAGGATATCCGTGAGACAGTCACCCCATACACGAAGAGCCTCACGCACATTTGCTGTAACCATTTTATTGGAAAGGCCTTCGGTCAGACTGTAAATCGGGTAGAAACCGCCGGCTTCCCGATCGGCAAAAATCTGCGGCGCGCTCATCTCGCTGTGCAGAAGTGTGCCGGTCACCTTTCCGTAAAAGAGATACCATTCTCCCTCTTTAAGCGCTTCGAACTGAAATTTCGAATTGTAGATGGTGATCTTCAGATCCGACGATTCGTCCGTTGCATAGACACGGAAAATCGAAAGTCCTTTGCGGATACGCTGTTCGCCCTGTTTGCGGTATACTTTTGCACGTACGACAACATTTTCGCCGGTATTGGCTTCGGCAATCGGCAGTGGTGCGGAAAAATCGAGATAATTGCGCGGCGCATAGTACAAAAGATCGCCGATCGTGCGTACACCGAGCTTTTCATAGAGCTCGGCTCTTTTGGGTCCGACGCCGCCCAAAAGGCGGATCGGATCGTGTTCGGTCAAAGCCACTCGTGCGGCCTCCTCTCCATATCAAAAAAGCCTTACACACCCAAAGTGTGTAAGGCTTTCGTGTGTCGTTCTTATTCGACAGAGATCATGTAGTAGTAAACCGGCTGACCGCCATTGATGAGAGAAATCTCATAGTTGTCGCCGTATTTTTCGCGGATGATCTCTTCTGCTTTTTCAGCCTGCTCGTCGGTGATATCGCTGCCGTAGATCAGGGTGATGAAGCTTGCGTCCTTTTTGCGGACGAGGTGTTTGACAAGGCGCGAAAGCGCTTTGTTCAGATCGCGGTCGGTAAAGTCGAGTTTGCCGTTATCCAGCGCGAGGATCTCGCCTTTTTTGATGGAATGTCCGTCGAACTCGCTGTCGCGTGCCGCAAAGGTAATCAGGCCGGTCTGAACCTGGTCGAACGCTTTGGTCATGTTGACGCAGTTTTCTTCGTAGTTTGCTTCCGGATCAAACGCGAGCATTGCGGAAATACCCTGCGGAATGGTGCGGGTCTGCAGAACACATACACGGCGGTCAGCCAGTTTAACTGCCTGCTCTGCTGCCATGATGATGTTCTTGTTGTTCGGCAGAACGAAAACGGTCTCAGCCGGGGTAGCCTCGATTGCACGGAGGATATCGTCGGTGGACGGGTTCATCGTCTGGCCGCCGCTGACCATCTGATCTACGCCGAGGTCACGGAACAGATCCTGCAGACCGGAGCCTGCTGCAACTGCAACAAAACCGAACGATTTCTCCGGATCAACCGGAACGTAGGTGTCGTTTTTCGCGGTTTTTTCTACTTCAACGACTTTCGACTCATGCTGAACGCGCATGTTGTCGATCTTGATATTGACGAGCGCGCCGAATTTCAGACCTTCCTGAATTGCGTTGCCCGGGTCGTTGGTATGAACATGGATCTTGATGATATCTTCGTCGTCAACGCATACTACGCTGTCTCCGATGGACTCAAGATATGCACGCAGCTTCATCGGATCTGCGCTGTCCGGTTTTTTGTTTACGATAAACTCGGTGCAGTAGCCGAATTTGATATCGCCGTCTGCTTCCGCAACAACGTTTGCCGGAGCAGCCTTCGCTTTTTTCTCGCCTTCTGCCGATGCGATAACTTCGCCGGTTTTGAGCGTATGATACATACCCTCAAAAATAACCATGAAGCCTTTGCCGCCTGCGTCAACAACGCCTGCTTTTTTCAGCTGCGGCAGAAGTTCCGGGGTCTGGTCGAGCGCGATCTGACCTGCACGAAGGATCTCTTCGAATACAGCGAGCGGATCGTTATTCTCTTCCGCGAGAGCGGTTGCGGCCTCTGCAGCAAGGCGGGATACGGTGAGAATGGTGCCTTCGGTCGGTTTCATAACAGCTTTATATGCAGCCTGAACACCGATGGTCAGTGCGTTTGCGATATCTTTGCCGTCAGCTTCGGTTTTGCCTTTGAGACCTTTGGAGAAGCCGCGGAACAAAAGCGAAAGAATAACGCCGGAGTTGCCGCGTGCACCGCGGAGCAATGCGGATGCTGCAACAGCTGCTGCTTTTTCAACGGTCGGATCCTCGAGTGTTTCGAGTTCGCGTTTACCTGCGCCGATCGTCATGGACATATTGGTACCGGTGTCACCGTCCGGAACCGGGAAGACGTTTAATTCGTCAACCATCTGTTTCTGGTTAGCAATGTTGTTTGCGCCGGAGATAATGGCTTTTGCCAGTAAAATACCTTCAATCACGATTTTGCACTCCTAATCTTTCTGAGAATCCGTCGGATCACTGTGTTTTCATGTCTTCGATAAACACGTTTACACGTGCAACCGAGAAACCGGTATTTTCTTCAACAATGAAACGCACTTTATGGGTAATACTCTTCACGATCGCAGCAATGTTCATGCCGTACGTTACAACGATGTGAAGATCGATTGCCAGGTTTTCGCCTTTTGCGCGAATGATTACACCGCGTTCTTCCGGATCGCGGCGAAGCATCGTGGAGAGAAGGCTTTTCTGTTTCTTCGGAACAGCCAGTCCGGCAACACCGTAGCAGGACGCAAGCGCACTGTGAACAAGGCCCTCCAGGTATTTATGCGAAATCTCGATCTCGCCAAGATGATTTTCAAGCTTTACCATACCGATCTTCCTTTCTGGTTTGAATTCGAAGTATGTCTCCGCCGGATAAATCCGCGGAAAAATCGCCATTTTCAGGCGAAAGGGTATCGCGTATATTTCTATTATAACTCGTTAAGGGGTGATTTGTAAAGAGAATTCGGTAAAGCCGGGCTGACAGGAGGCGGAAAAACGCTGGATTTTTATACATTTGCCGCTCTTTTTCTCAAGCTCAACCAATACGCCGTCCATCTGACACGCCGGGTTATCCTGCTCAACCTCAAACCGGGTCGGCAGACTCGTGCGCAGCCGTTCGATTACACACTCCGGTTTTACACCGAGCGCGGAATATCGCGGACCGGTCATTCCAACGTCCGTGATATAGCCTGTTCCGTTCGGCAGGATCTGTTCATCCGCGGTCTGAACGTGCGTGTGCGTGCCGAAAACAGCACTCACTCTGCCATCCAGCCAGAAGCCGAACGCTTTTTTCTCGCCGGTTGCCTCCGCGTGAAAATCGACTACGGTAAAAGTAGCCTTATCCTCTTCCTGCAAAATGCGGTCAACCGCATCAAACGGATTTTCCAGCGGCTCCATAAAGGAGGTTCCCTGCATATTGATCACAAGCAGCGAATACGAACCACCGTCATAGCGGTAAACGCCGCTTCCCGGCGCACCGTTTTTGTAGTTTGCCGGACGGATCACATATTCATGCGTGGTAAAATAGTCATAGATTTCGCGGCGCTTAAACGCGTGGTTGCCGGTTGTGATCACATCGGCACCGCTGTCGAGAAGCGATTCCGCCGAAGATGGCAGAATTCCGTTTCCGACGGCGGAGTTTTCGCCGTTTACGATAACAACATCGGCACCGAGCTCACGTTTTATCCGCGGGAGAAAACGGCGCACCATCTCGCAGCCCGGCTGCGAGACAACGTCACCGATCATCAAAAGTTTCATTCTTCGTCCTCAGTTTCTTCTTCTTTGCGGACACACTGCGCCAAAACGCGCAGGATACGGCGGTCTTCCATCTCGGTTACGGTAAACTGCCAGCCTTCCACAGTAACGGACGGCGTTTCGTCCTCCTCCGGGATGCGGCCGAGCAGCGTCATAACGAAGCCGCCGAGCGTATCGTTATCCTCGTCACTGAGTTCGGTTTCGAGGAGTTCTTCGGTTTTTTCAATCGAAAGGCTTCCGTCAAGCGAATAGCTTCCGTCCTCATTTTTGAGGATTTCCTCTTCTTCGGAGTCATATTCGTCCTGAATTTCGCCAACGATGGATTCCAGAAGGTCTTCCATCGTTGCAATGCCGGCGGTTCCGCCGTATTCGTCAACGATAACGGCCATGTGCTGTTTTGTCTCTTTAAACTGTTTAAAGAGCTGACGGCAGCGTGTGGACTCCGGAACATAAATAACTTCGTGTATATAGTCAGTCAGCGGTTTGGCTTCGATATCGGTGCAGCCCGCCAGAACGAGAAGATCCTTCGCATAGATAACGCCGATGATATCGTCAACGCCGTCGTCATAGACCGGAATACGGGAGAAGCCCTCTTCCATGATCATACGAAGCACTTCAGCAACGGATTCTTCTTTATAAACGGCACAGACCTCGGTGCGGTGCGTCATAATTTCAGCCGCCGTACGGTCGTCGAATTCGAATACATTGTTGATCATCTCGCGCTCGGACATTTCGATAGCGCCCGATTCCTCGCCGGTGTCAACAAGCATGCGGATCTCTTCTTCGGAAACTTTCTCGCGCTCGGTGTTTTTCGGATCAAAGCCAAACATCCGTACGATCAGGTTTGCCGGAAGATAAGCCGGCACAACAAGCACGTATAAAAGCGGATTGAAGAAATGAAGCACCGGTGTCATAAAGTTGCCGAACACTTCCGCACGGTAGGATGCAAATTTTTTCGGGAGCAGCCAACCGATCAGCACGAGCAGATACAGCAAAATCAGCGCAGTGATGAGCTCTGCACCGCGCATACTGAGCGCCGGGAAAAGTGTTTCGAGCAGCTCTGCGTACAGGAAAGTACCCAGAACGAGCGTTGCACCGAGGAACAGTACGGTTACCGTTCCGCTGAACACGGTGAATGCGGATTGTTTTTGTTTGATTGCATAGAGGGCTTCCGCTTTTTTGTCGTCTTCCTCTTCCATGCGGTACTTGAGATCACTGCCGTGCAAAGTTTTGATCGTAGTGCCGGCAGCGGCGTAGAACATAGCGATGAACAATAAGATCAGCAGTCCCGCCGATCCCCAGATAAATCGCCCTATGTCGTCCATGATGTCTCCTTTCGCGGAAGGCGGCCACCCGCATCCCTGTTTTGAAATCCGTCCTTCCCACGGATTTTTCCGGTTTTCCGGCAAAACAGCTCCTGCAAATGCAGTACTGCGGTATACTTATACAGATTATACTATACCCGTTTTTCAGAAAAAAGTCAACTGTTCACGTCTTTTGCCCGCAAAAAAGCAGCTTTCCGAAGGGAAAGCTGCTTTGGATTCAACCGATTTATTCCGGTCTTCCACTGACCGATGCACTCGAAGCGGATTTGCGGTAAACGATTTCTTCTTTTTGATTGATATGATCGATCTGCTCGTAGTCGACGCTCTCCGTCGGCATTTCGTTTTTCTTCAGGCGGTTTTCTGCGACCTCGCAGATCAGCGAATAAAACAGCGCGAAGGTCGGAACACCGATCAGCATACCGACAACACCGAAAATGCCGCCGAAAACCATAATCGAAAAGATGACCCAGAACGAAGAAAGGCCGGTGGATTCACCAAGAATTTTCGGACCGATCAGATTGCCGTCAAGCTGCTGAATCACGATAATAAAGATCGTGAAATACAACGCCGTCATCGGATCGACCATCAGAATCAGCACGATCGAGACGACCATACCGATGATCGGACCAAAGAACGGGATAATGTTCGTAAGGCCGATGATAACCGCAATCAGCGTGGCGAACGGCATATTGAAGATCGACATACCGATAAACGTCAGCATACCGACGATCAGCGCTTCGATCAGCTTGCCTTTTACGAACTGACCGAAAATACGGTCGGCGCGGCGCATCATGCGGATCAGCGCGTTTGTCGTCTTAATGGAAAAAGCGGCGTAGGTAAACTTTTTGGTCTGTGCAAAAAAGCCTTCTTTGCCGAACAGGATATAGATCGAAACAACGAGACCGACCAGCAGGTTGGTGATGATCGTAACCGTTGTCATAAGACCGACTGTTACACCGCCTGCCATATTCGTCAGCTGCGGCAGCAGATCATTCGTTGCCCAGGAGCTGATCGAACCGGCAATGCTCGTGAACTGTTCGCTGATAAATTTCGTAAGCTGCGGGTTGCCCTCAACAAAACCGAGCACCCAGCCTTCCAAACGTCCGAAATAGTTCGAAAGGTTACGGATAAGACCGGTAAGGCTCTCGATGAGCTGCTGCACCGCGAGAACACCCATACCGCCGAGAATGACGAAAACGAGCAGATACGTTACAACGATCGCAATCACACGCGCCGGTTTTACGCATTCCTTCTTTGTGATTTTTTTGAGAAGCGGCTTAAAACAGCGGTCTTCGAACCAATCAACCAGCGGCGAAAGCAGGTATGCAAACACCAGACCGATGATAAACGGCATCAGCAGATTGAACACAAATCCGATAACCTCGGCAACAGCATCCAAGCGGCTGAGCACGAGGAAAAACAGGATACTCGCAACGATAACGCAAAATGCGGTAATGCCCCAATGGAGATATTTCGAATCCCATTTAAACTTCAAGCGGCATACCTCCTTTTGAAAAAATGAACGGAATCAAGCCTGTGGGTTCTGCGGCGGATAGTAGCCCTGCGGCGGATTATACTGCGGCCAGCCCTGCGGCGGAACATTCGTATAAACCGGCGGGACCTGCGGCGGCAGAAGCGGTTTGTTGCGGATCGCAAACAGGAAGATACCGTGCAGACCGAACAGACCGCCGAGGATCGCAAATGCGACCGAGACGCCTTTGATGCAGTACATCAGGTAGACGTGATACATACCGATCGACCAGATGACCAGAACTGCGATGGAAACACCGTAGAGTAAAAACGCAAAAAGCATGATCACGGCGATCCAGATAAACATCGACCCGAACATTGCGTCCGGATCCGCTCCGAGAACCGCGTTCCCGAAAATCGAGCCGACCATTCCGAATACAGCGATGAGATATACGATCACCGTGCCGAACAGACCGATGCTCAATCCCATCAGCCATTTCGTATAATTCATCTTTTTGCCCGGTTTATTCGCCGTTGCCAGATCAGCAAGCTTGCCGGAGACCCAGTAGTTGCCGACAGGAAGCCAGGCAAGCCACGGATTGCTGATATTATGGCGCTTTGCGTGGCTGTATAAACCGAGAGAGCTGAAAACGTAAAGCGCAATACCGACAGCCAGAACGACGAACATAATGACCAGATACGCGATCATAAAGCCGCCCATCATGTTCATAGCAGAACTGTTTCCCATAAGTATGTCTCCTTACTGCATGCCGCCGTTCGGATTCTGCGGCGGAACATTATAATACATCGGTGCACCGTACGCGTTTTGCGGATAGTGTGCAAAAAGCGGCTGTTTTTTGCGGATGATAAAGAGGAAGAGCCAGTGCAGACCGAAAATCGAGCCGCAAATCGCAAAAGCGATTGCCGCACGCGGGTTGTAGCGTTTGTATACGCGGTAAAGCAGGATGCCGCCGATTACGGAAAGACCGATCGAAACGAATGTTGCCAGTGTGGATGTAACCATCGAAAGCACACCGCCGGAAGTTGCCAGCAGATTCAATGCGCCTTCCGGATTCATCGTCAGCATCGCATATTCCATAATACCCGGCAACGCCGTAAGCTGAACACCGAGGTCGATGAACTGAACGAGCAGATATGCACCCGCAGCGATCGGATACCAGAGCATCCATTTGTAATTTTTAAACGGCGGTTCCTCCATCGAAATATCGTCCGACATTTTGCCGAGCAGATACTCCTGTCCGACCGGAAGCCATGCAAGCCACGGCTTATCCATATTGCGGCGTTTTGCAAGCGTATATACGCCGAGCGCGCCGATGATATAGACCGCCGCGGAAACACCGACGGTTACTACCAAAGCGATGATCATAACGATCAGCAAGCCAAAAACAGATGCCATTCCCATAGAGGAACCTCCTTTTTCATCAGTTGATTATAAAGATCAGTTGAGATCTTCGGTTTTGATTGCGATATGGAGCTCGTCGAGCTGGATCGGATCAACAACGGACGGGCATTCGCTCATGAGTTCGCTTGCGTTTTGTACTTTCGGGAACGCAATGACATCGCGCAGGTTGTCCGCACCGCACATGATCATCGTCAGACGGTCAAGGCCAATGCCCATACCGCCGTGCGGCGGAGCAGCATAACGGTATGCGTTGACGAGGAAGCCGAATTTTGCTTCGATCTCTTCTTCGGTCAGGCCGAGTGCTTCGAACATCTTCTGCTGCAGCTCGTAGTCGGTGATACGGATGGAACCGGAGCAGAGCTCGGTGCCGTTGACAACGAGGTCGTATGCTTTTGCACGAACGCTGCCCGGATCGGAATCGAGATACTCGAGGCATTCGTCCATCGGCATGGTAAACGGATGGTGCATCGCCAGCCATTTGCCGGACTCTTCGTCATATTCAAAGAACGGGAACTCGGTGATCCAGAGGAAGTTGAACTGATCTTCCGGAATGATGTCGAGTTTCTTTGCAACGGTCAGACGCAGCTGACCGAGGACGGTGAGCGTCAGAGCATTTTTGTCTGCAACGAAGAGTGCAACGTCGCCTGCTTCACAGCCGATATGAGCCATGAGTGCGCCGAGCTCTTCTTCGCTCATGAATTTTGCAAACGAGCAGTTCGGTTTTTCGTCAGCCCAGCGGATGTATGCAAGACCTTTTGCGCCGATGCCGCGTGCCTGCTCGGTGAGTTTGTCGATTTCTTTACGGGTGAGCGTTTTTGCTGCGTTTTTCGCAACGATCGCACGAACGCTGCCGCCGTTTGCAACCGCGCCAGAGAATACGGAGAAACCGCAATCTTTTACGAGTTCGGAGCAGTTGACGATCTCCATAGCAAAACGGGTGTCCGGTTTGTCGGAACCGAAGCGCTCCATTGCGTCTTTATAAGTCATGCGCGGAAGCGGCATCGGAATCTCAACGTTCAGAACATCTTTAAACAGGCGCTGGATATAGCCTTCGCCGATTTCGAGGATATCGTCAACGTCAACGAAGCTCATCTCAAGGTCGATCTGGGTGAACTCCGGCTGACGGTCAGCGCGAAGGTCCTCGTCGCGGAAGCAGCGCGCCAGCTGAATGTAGCGGTCGTAGCCGGAGATCATGAGAAGCTGTTTGTAGATCTGCGGAGACTGCGGAAGTGCGTAGAATTTGCCGGCGTGGATACGGGACGGAACGAGGTAGTCGCGTGCACCTTCCGGCGTGGATTTCATCATCATCGGGGTCTCGATCTCGAGGAAGCCGTTCTCATAGAAGTAATCGCGGGTTACTTTTGCGATCTCGTGACGGCGGATGATGTTTTTCTGCAGGTGTTCACGGCGCAGGTCGAGATAGCGGTATTTGAGTGCGATCTCATCGCCGACTTTGCCGTCGCCGTTTACGTGGAACGGCGGAGTCTGTGCTGCTGCGAGCGTTTTGAGCTCTTTTACGTAGATTTCAACCATACCGGTTTTGATCTCGGTGTTAACGCTCTCTCTGCGGCGAACTTCACCGGTTGCAATCAGAACGTATTCGTTTCTTGCCGCTTTTGCTTTTGCAAAAACCTCGCGGTCGGTGGTGTCGTCAAACGTCAGCTGTACGATACCGGTGCGGTCACGCAGGTCGATGAAGATCAGGTTGCCTTTGTCGCGCTGACGCTGTACAAAGCCGCCGACGGTAACCGTGCTGCCGATGCTGTTTTCCAGTACTTCGCCGCAATAGTGGGTGCGGCGCATGTTGCCCATTCTTTCTGCCATATCAATCGGTTCCTTTCCCGTTTCTTATTTATCCATCTGCATGATGCGGGAGAATGCATCTCCGCCGAGCTGTCCGGCGAGTTCTTCCGCCTGTGCGGCGAGCGCCGCATCATACAGTACGTTTGCCAGGTCATCGAGCGAAACTTCGCGCTGTTCGCCGGTTGCCATAAATTTGAGGTTTGCTTTTCCGGTTTCGAGCTCGTTGTCGCCCAGAATCATCGACATCTTCGCGCCGAGTTTATTCGCATATTTCATCTGCGCTTTTACGCTGCGCTCCATAATGTCAAATTCAACCGCAAAGCCTTCTTCGCGGAGCTGATCGGCCAGAACCATGGCTTTTTCCGCTGCGTTATAGCCGATAGAGCCGATATAGAGGTCACAGCCGTTCGGTTTCGGCAGTTCGATACCCTGTGCCGCAAGCAGCAGGAGGAAACGCTCGATTCCCATACCGAAGCCGAGAGCCGGAGTCGGTTTGCCGCCGAGTTCTTCAACAAGACCGTCGTAACGGCCGCCGCCGATAACCGTGCCCTGTGCACCGATCGAGTTGGAAACGAACTCAAATACGGTTTTGGTGTAGTAATCGAGACCGCGGACGATCTTCGGATTTACTTTAAATGCAACGCCGATCTTCTCAAGGCCGCTCTTAACCACGTTAAAGTGCGCTTCGCACTCGCCGCAGAGGTAGTCGGTTACGACCGGTGCATTTTTGCCGATCTCCTTGCACTCCGGAACCTTGCAGTCGAGCAGACGCATCGGGTTTTTCTCAAGACGCTCGATGCAGGTCTCGCAGAGCTGATCTTTATACTGACCGAAATACTCGCGCAGTGCTTTGTGATACTCGGCACGGCAGGTCTTACAGCCGATGGAGTTGATGTTCAGCTCGATATCCTTCACGCCGAACAGCTTCAGAAGATGATCGACGAGCGAGATGAGTTCAACGTCCGCCATCGGCGATTTTGCGCCGAAAACCTCACAGCCGAACTGATGGAACTCGCGCAGACGGCCGGCCTGCGGACGCTCGTGACGGAAGCACGGCGAGATGTAGCACGCTTTCAGCGGAAGCGCATCATTTAAAAGACCTTTTTCCAGAGCCGCACGGACGGTGCCTGCGGTGCCTTCCGGCTTGAGTGCGAACACGTCGCGGCTTTTCTGACCTTTTACCTCGAACATCTCTTTCTGAACGACGTCGGTCGTATCGCCGACACCGCGCTGGAACAGTTCGATCTGTTCAAAAGACGGCGTGCGGATCTCTTTGAATCCGAAAAGTGCAGCTGTCTCCAGCATGGTGCGCTCGACAAACTGCCATTTATAGCTCTCGGAAGGAACGACGTCCTGCGTTCCTCTCGGTGCGGTAATTGCCATAGTGAAAACTCCTTTTATTGTACGGAAGCGCAAACTTCCGCATTTTGCTTATAATTGTTTACAGTATAACACAACGGATAAAAAAAGAGAAGAGCGAAAACGGAATTTACCGGCGCTTTTTTACATCGGTACAGACCGCGGTGCCTCATCTTTTATGTATAAATCCGCCCTTCCATTTGCGTTTCGAGCAATCCAATTAAGTCTTGACAAAATCAGATTGTCGCAGTAGAATGAACTTCAGCGAACGGAGGCGAAATTATGGATGAATTGGTCTTAAAAGCACTGTGTGAACCGAAACGCTTTCTGCTTTTACAACTGATGGCACAGCGCGGATACTGTGTACAGGCTCTTGCGAAAAAGAGCAATCTTTCCGAACCCGCTGTTTCTCAGCATTTAAAAGTGCTGCGTGAAGCGGACCTTGTAACCGGCGTCAAGCGCGGCTACTATACGCATTACAGCGTAAACAAAGAAAAGCTCTCGCAGGTCATTGCCGAGCTCACCAAAATCCGCGATGCCGAAAGTCCGCCGTGCATCGCTCCGTATTACGGCTGTGAAGAAGCCGAAGCCTTAAACTGCAAAAACCCGTATTCTGCCAAAAAAGCAAAGGAGTAACCCATGTTAAAACGATTTCTTCACTATTATAAGCCGCATACGAAGATGCTCACGCTCGATATGCTGGCTTCCCTGCTCATTTCCGTCATCGGTATGGTCTATCCGGTCGTCACGAACAATATGCTCAACGAGTATATCCCGAACAAGATGTACGGCACGATCGTAATCGCCGGTCTGATCGTTCTGGCGCTTTATTTCATCCGGATGATGCTGCGCTATTTCGTGCAGTACTACGGTCACGTGATCGGTGTCAAAATGCAGTCTTCCATGCGTCTTGACCTGTTCCATCACCTGCAGAAGCTTCCGTACCGTTTCTACGATAATAACGAGACCGGTCGTATTATGACGCGCATCACCTCCGACCTTTTTGAGGTCTGTGAACTTGCGCACCACGGTCCGGAAAACCTGCTCATCAGCGCGGTT
>JBGUUS010000127.1:0-10273 GCA_045133675.1 Oscillospiraceae bacterium
TGGAACGACGGCACGGCGGTTTCTCACGCATATTTTCGGCAAAACGATGCCGTTTTCATGCGAACGCATACCGCGCAGCCGCCGGAAGGTGCCGTGTATCCGGTGTGCACGGGTAAGGCACACGCGTTTTTTCGACAGACCGGGCTGATCGGCGAATCGGAGGAAAGCGTTGCGCGTGCCTTTGACCGGGCTTTGGCGCAAGAAGGCTCTGCGGTTGAGCTCTGTTTCCCTGCCGGACTTTCTGTTGATACGCTGAAAACGTTGGATGAGAACGTAAAAGCGGAAGCACAGCGCCGCGGCGCTGTCATAACGCAGCGGATTACGGCGAAAAACAGTATGGTTGTCCTGTACATATTGGGCGAATAAGTTGTTTTCGAAAGAAAGACAGTCGGATTTTACAAAACGGAAGCGCAGAATACAAGATGTAATTTATACGCGGCGTGAAGAAAGCGGGAATGTGGAAAAAAAGAGTTTTCCACAGTTTAAACAGGGTGAAATGTTGAAAACTCACGCGAAAAACGGACATTTCCCGTAGTTTTCAACAATAAGCCCGTTGAAAAGGTGGAAAATACGATCTGTAATACGGAGTTTTCAGCTGAAAGAGATTTCGAAAGATAACGGAGAAAAATACCGGAAAGGATGAAAAAAGAACAAGAAACCGAAGGACAATTTTTATAAAAAAATCCCTTGCAAAAGATGACGTAATCTGCTATCATATAGTTGTATAGGCTTAAACGCGCTGACTGAGAAAAGTATCCTTACGGCATCTTCTTACAGAGAGGGTCGCATTTGCTGCGAGCGATCCGAAGCATCCGATGGAGAAGTTCCCTCACGAGCGGCGCCGCTGAACAAAAAGGAGTAGGCGGTGACGGATTGACCCACGTTATAACGGTCGCAGAGTGTTTGCTCAGGCAAAAAAACGGGTGGTACCGCGGAGATTTCGTCTTCGTCCCTTTTTGAGGGATGAAGGCGTTTTTTATTTGGAAAAATGAGGTGTATCAATGGAAGAGAAACTGAATGCGCTGCGTGCGCAGATGGAAGAAGCGCTTGCGTCGATCGCGACCAAAGAAGCGCTTGCTGAATTCTGGCAGCAGTATTTGAGTAAAAACGGCAGCATCGCAGGCCTTATGAAAGGTATGCGCGATGTTGCGCCGGAACAGCGTCCGGCAATGGGCAAAGTTATCAACGTCTTTAAGGCAGAAGCCGAGGAAAAATACAATGCCCTGCGCGAAAAGCTTGAAAAAGAAGAGCTTGAAGCAGCAAACAAAAGCGAGCAGGTGGATATCACGATGCCGGCAACCCGCACATCCGTCGGTTCCCTGCATCCGCTGACACTTGTTAAAAATCAGATCGTCGACGTCTTTGCAGGCATGGGCTTTGCAATCTTCGAAGGACCGGAGATCGAGGACGACGACCACAACTTTACCCGCCTGAATGTTGCGAAAAACCACCCGTCGCGCGATATGCAGGATACGTTCTACGTTGCGGATGAGATCGTTCTGCGTACGCAGACCTCCGGCGCACAGATCCGTTATATGGATACACAGCAGCCGCCGATCAAAATGCTCTCTCCGGGACGCGTTTTCCGTTCGGACTCCGACGCAACGCACTCTCCGATGTTCCATCAGATGGAAGGTCTCGTTGTAGACAAAGGCATCACGCTTTGCGACCTGCAGGGTATGCTCGATAAATTCGTACAGGCAATGTTCGGCGAAGATATCCGCACCCGTCTGCGTCCGAGCTACTTCCCGTTCACCGAACCGAGCGTAGAAGTTGACGTAAGCTGCTTTGAATGCGGCGGCAAAGGCTGCAGCCTCTGCAAAGGTACGGGCTGGATCGAGGTTCTCGGCGCCGGCATCGTACACCACAGCGTACTGGAAAACTGCGGCATCGACCCGAAAGTTTACACCGGTTTTGCGTTCGGCATCGGTATCGAGCGTATCACCATGCTCAAATACGGCATCAACAACATCGGCCTGCTGTTTGAAAACGATCTGCGTTTCCTCAAACAGTTCGGCGAATAAGGAAAGGAGAATGAGAATATGAAAGTACCTTTCAGCTGGCTTAAAGAATACGTCGACATCGACGTTTCCGCCGAAGTGCTGCAGGACAGACTGTTTGACTGCGGCTTTGAAGTAGAAGAACTCATCGACCTTTCCGCAGGTATCGATAAAGTTGTTGTCGGTATCGTCACCGAATGCGAACCGATCGAAGGCACCCATCTGTTCAACTGTAAAATCGACGCCGGAGAATACGGCAAGGATATCCAGATCCTGACCGGTGCACCGAATGTATACAAAGGCATGCATACGCCGGCAGCTCTTGACGGCTCCACCCTTCCGGGCGGTGTTAAGATCAAAGCACGTCCGATGCGCGGCATTCCGTCCAACGGTATGCTCTGCTCCGGTGAAGAGCTCGGCTTGAACGAAGACCTTTACCCGGGCTCCGAGGTATACGGTCTGCTCGATCTGCCGAAAGACACCGTTGCAGGCACGCCGATCCAGGACGTTGTCGGTCTCAGAGACTACATCTATGATATTTCCATCACCGCAAACCGCCCGGACTGCCAGTCCGTTCTCGGTATTGCGCGTGAGATCGCGGCAATCCTTGACAAACCGCTGAAAATGCCGGCAACGGATTACACGGTAAGCGATTTTGTTGACGACCGTCTCGATATCACCGTTGAAGCACCGGATCTCTGCCCGCGTTATCTCGGTCATTACGTCCGCAATATCACCACCGGTGTTTCTCCGCGCTGGATGCGCCGCAACCTCGCGCTCTGCGGTCTGCGCAGCATCAGCAACGTTGTTGATATCACCAACTACGTTATGCTTGAGATCGGTCAGCCGATGCACGCTTTCGATATGGACTGCCTTGAAAACTATAAGATCATCGTTCGCCGCGCGAAAAACGGCGAAAAGATCGTTACTCTTGATGAAAAAGAGTTCACGCTCTCCGAGCAGAACCTCGTTATCTGCGACGGCGAAAAACCGGTTGCACTTGCCGGCGTTATGGGCGGCCTGAACAGCGAGATCAAGGATTCCACCACGCAGCTTCTGTTCGAAGCGGCAAAATTCGCTCGCGACAGCGTTCGTAAAACGGCGCGCGGCCTCGGCCAGACAACCGATTCTTCCAGCCATTTTGAAAAAGGCATCTGCGAATACACCACCGAGCTCGGTATGGCACGTGCACTGCACCTGATCGAAGAACTCGGCTGCGGCGAGATCACCGCAACCCGTTTTGACGTATCCGCAGGCGCACCGCAGGTCGGCAAAGCGTTTGATGCAACGGTAAGCGGCATCAACGCGATCCTCGGTATCGAAGTTCCGGCGGATGAGATCGTACGCATCCTCAAAGCGCTGAGCTTTGAAGTGGAAAAAGACGGCGATGTTCTGCACGTTGTTGCACCGCGCTGGAGAGAAGATATTGAGATTGGCGAACCGGACCTTGCGGAAGAGGTTATCCGCGAGTACGGTTATGACCACATCAAACCGACCTTCCTCAAAGAAGCAACCGTTACCACCGGCGGCTGGAATGCAACTCAGAAAACTCACATCAAGATCAAACGCACCATGTGCGGCCAGGGCTACACCGAAGCTTCCACAATGGCGTTTTATTCGGATGCGGAGCTGGATGCACTGCATATCGCAGCCGATGCTCCGGAGAGAAACGTGATCCGTATTCTCAATCCGATCTCCTCGAACCTGACGATCATGCGTCCGCTGATCGTTCCGTCCCTGCTCAATGTCGTTGTTGAAAACCTCAAACGCGGCAACAACGCAGGCCGCCTGTTCGAGCTTGCAAATATCTATATCCCGAAACAGCTTCCGATCACCGAACTGCCGGAGGAGCGCCTGCACCTCGGTTTTGCGGCATTCGGCAAAGACGAAGATTTCTTCAAGATGAAAGGTGCTGTTGAAGCACTCGGCGAAGCGTTCGGTCTTGCATTCGGTGTAGAGCGTGCACAGGACGTTCCGTATCTGCACCCGGGCATCGCGGCATACATCCTCTGTGAGGGTGAGCGTGTCGGTGTGTTCGGCAAACTGGCAAACGACGTTACCGCAGAGCTGAAACTCCCGAAAGACAGCCGTGCAAACCAGGTTATCTTCCTCGGCGAGATCGATTACCTCTCGATGATGAAACACGTCAAAGGCAGCTTCCGCTATCAGCCGATCTCCGAGCATCCGATCGTTCTGCGTGACCTCGCTCTCGTCGTTGACGAGGCAATGGAATGCGGCACGATTCAGAAAGAGATCGCTGCAGCCTGCCCGCAGATCGGTGCCGTTGAACTGTTCGATATCTACCGCAGCGAGCAGCTCGGCAAAGACAAGAAGAGTATGGCGTTCAAACTGGCGTTTGTTCCGACGGATAAACCGTTTACGCCGGATGACATCAACCGCTTCGTCAAGAAGATCCTCGGCAATCTGAAACACAAGCTGGGTATCGAGATCCGCTAAGCGGACAGTGTCCGCAGCCTCTTCGCTTCGCGCGATTTCTGCGAAAGTGATTTCGGATTTGCGAATGGCTGCACTCAATAAAGGTGATACAAACGTAAAAAAGGCACTCTATCGATGATAGAGTGCCTTTTCGTTTGTGTAAGTCGAAAATCAACGATTAACGAGCGTTTCAACCGTCTGAGCGAACAGGGTGTTTGCCCAAGCAAACCATTCACGGGTGAAGTTTGCCGGATTGTTTACGTCGAAACCTTCGTGCATGAAGTTGGTGCCTGCATGAGTTGCAGCGATGGTATCCATGCAGTACTGGATCTCTGCTTCGTCGGTGGAGGTCAGAGCCTGCATCGAAAGCGAGATGTGCCAGATATAGTTCTCCGGGGTGTGCGGGCTGCCGATGCCTTTTGCGGCAGTGCCTTCGTAGTAGTACGGGTTCTCTTTGGAGAGAACGAAGCGGCGGGTATTCTGATATACCTCATCGTCTGCAGCGGCATAACCGAGATACGGGATAGCCAGCAGAGACGGCGAGTTTGCGTCGTCCATCAGGTTGTAGTTGCCGAAACCGTCGGTCTCGTAAGCGTACATTCTGCCGAACTCCGGATGATCAACGATACCGTATTTCTCGATGCCGTCTTTGATCTGTTTTGCAAGAGCGGTGCAGGTATCAGCAAGCTCGGTGTCGTTCCAGCCGGCAGCCGCCAGTTCAGCCGCATAGGTCAGTGCAACAACAGCCATCATATTGGACGGGATCAGGTAGCCGTATACGCAGGCATCGTCGCTCGGACGGAAGCCGGACCAGGTCATGCCGGTTTCCGGGTTAACCGGAGCGCCTTTGCCGTCATGAGAAAGCGTGTCGCTTGCCGGGCAGTTTTCACGGGAGAAGAAGTAAGAGGTTTTTGCGTGATCCTGCTGCTCGGTAAAGGTTTTCACGATGGTTTTGATCATCTGGTGCAGTGCATCCGTGAAGATCGCTTTATCTTCGGTTGCAACGTAGTAGTCGTGCGTCAGATAGAGAGAAGCACAGAGCGAGTCAACTTCGTATTTGCGTTCCCAGATATAGCCGTTTTCGAAATCGGTGTGGTCGATGTAGCCGAAAACAACGCCGCTGTCGTTGGAGTTGAACGCGTTGGAATACGGATCGAGGTTAACATAGAAAGCGTGTTTTTCGATGATGCTGCGCAGGATAACACGGAGCTCTTCGCTCTCTTTTGCGTATTTGATGTACGGTTTAACCTGTGCGGCACTGTCGCGCAGCCACATAGCCGGGATATCGCCGGTAATGACGAAATAGCTGCCGTCCTCAAGCTGCGTAACGGTGGTTTCAATGGTGTTTAAGAAGCACTGTTTCATAAGCGGTGCAAGTTTCGGGAAACGGAGAGCCGTTTTCTGCTCGAGCTCTTCAGCTTTCTGGATGAGAATAGCCGGAATGTTTTTCATAGCGATTTTCTCCTTTGACAAGGTGTATTTCTGCGTTCAGTATAACACGATACCGATTATAGCGCAAGGTGTTTTTCGTAAAACACAAAGCACCCTCCAAAACAGAAGGTGCCTTGTGCTGAAAGGAAGTTTTGACAATGAAGAATGTCAGTCAAATTCGTGTTCGTGTTTTTTAAAAAGGTCGTAGTATGCGCGGACATTCTCGAGTTCGGTCCAGTCTTTTACCGCGATCGGATTGCTGTCGAGATCATAGATCATAGCATTCGGAACGGAAAGGAAAAACGGTGAATGCGTTGCGATAATGAGCTGACAGCCGAAAAAGCGCGCCGAATCGGCGAGATAATCGCAAAGCTGCTGCTGAAATGCGGGCGAAAGGCTGTTTTCGGGCTCGTCGATGAGATAGAGCGCCTTTTCGCCGATGCGGTCAACGTAGTATTTCAGTGCGGTTTCTCCGTTTGAACGCATTTCGACATTTTTCATCACACGCCGCCGCGTGAATTCCGATTGCGTGAGGCGTTTTGCGTCATAGCTCTCTTTCCAGTCATCGTAGTCATCGATGGAGGAAAGGCGGTTGGAATGAAATTTGCGGTCGAGAAAATCCTCGAAAATCTCTTCCCGCTTTAAGTCGATGCCGTCATTTAACGCACGGATATTGAGCAGATAGTCGGTGACATCGTCGCTTGTGAGAATGTGGCTGTCGCGCGGGATCGAGCCTTCTATACGGCAAAAATCAACGAAATCCGTAAAAAAGGCGGAGGAGTTGAACGCGGAATGGCGTGTAACCCGGCATTTTTCGGCGAGAACGTTGAGCAGCGTCGTCTTTCCCGATCCGTTTGAGCCGTAAAAAATCGTAATCGGCGCAAAATCGAAGGTTGAACGGCCGCGTTCAAAGAAAATTTTGAACGGATAAAAACTCGAAAAAACGGTGCGTTTTTCGGCTTGAATGAAATCGATCTGCCGGTTATCGGAGGGAATCGTCAGACTTTCAAGATAAATTCGGTTTGCCATTGTGCTTCCCTCCTGTGATATTACGGCTGTGCGTTCGGCTTTTCGTTTTTCCGGGTTCGTTTCTTTTCGATCCGGCGGAGCTGTTTTTCGGAAAGCGGCTTGATCATTTTGATGCCGCCGCAGATTTTATCGGTCCGTTTCATAAAGCGCTCCTTTTTTCAACAGTATAGCACAGAAATTGTGGAAAAGAAAGCGGGTTAAACAGATTCCGCGTGCAGGTCATCGTAGAGATTCCACGCAAGGCGAATGAATGCGGCAAGGCCGACCGAGAAAACGAGATGTGTCAGCGGAACGTTCCAGCCACCGAACAGACCGATGGCGAACAATACGAAAAAGGTGAAGATCAGAAAGCGGTTTACCATAGAAAATATCCTCCTTTGCTGTTGTGCTTTCATTGTACAGCAAGGAGTGTCCGTTAAACGGGATAGAACGCGTGAATTTTGCGTTATTTGATGGGCTCAAAGCGTCTTTCTTTTCCCGGAATGATGGCACCCGTTTTGTCGAGCAGTGCTCTTACCTCTTCGGCGGAGACATCGGCGGCGTCAATACCGCCTTGAATGGCAAGAACCGCTGCCGTTGCGGCGGCCTGACCCATTGCCATGCAGCTTGCTTTTACGCGCAGTGCGGAGTTCGTTTCGCGGTCGGTGGAAATACAGCGGCCCGCCATCATCAGGTTGGCGAAGTCCTTGGAGATCATTGAAGAAAGGCGGATTGTCGGCGTTTTGTCGTGCATGATGTACTGGATATATGCCGGCTGACCCTCACGGTGGATGTCCACGAACCAGTAGGAATAGCAGACGGAATCTTCAAAAATTGTTCCCGCGCAGTAGTCGTCGCTGTTCATCTGCGAAAGTCCGGCGATTCTTCTGCCTTCACGCGGTGCAACGGCCGGCGCAATCGCCATAATCCGCTCGCCCGCTTTCATCTGTTCAAAGATCATTCTGCGTGAAGAAATCTCCGCTTTTGTAATGGTATCGCTGTCGGTGGGATTGATCGCAACGTGGTTTTTGTTGTCGCCGTAGTTTAAAATGCGATCTTTTGCATCGGTTGCCGGATAATAGCGGAGCGTTCCGGGCTGAAAAGTACCGTTTCCGTTGCCTGCGATGAATTCCGCGCCGGCAAATGCGGCGAGGTCACCGTCGCCGGTGCAGTCCATGAAGATATCAGCAGTCAGCTGTTTTAAGCCGGATTTCGTCGCGATCGTGACCGATTCGATCCGGTTTCCGGAGGTTTTTGTATCGACGACACTCTGTCCGTAATAGAGATCGACACCGCTTTCTGTCAGCATATCGTCCATGATTTTGGCGGCAGCAACCGGATTGACTTTAACACCGTACTGCTCGTGATTTTCGCGCGGCGCATTCATATCCGGGATCCGCGCGAATCCTTCTTTGTGAAGCCGCAGAACGAGTTCCCAGCCGATGCCGGCAATAACCATTTTGTTCTCCGGGATGAACGGGTTGTTGAACTGGTCGATCGAGTTGTTGCCGAGCACGGTGAGGATACCGCCGGGTGTATTGTATTTTTCAATCAAAGCCGTTTTGATACCGAGTCTTGCTGCGGCAACAGCAGCGCAAAAACCGGCGCTTCCCGCACCGCAGACAATCAGATCGTATTGTTTCATAAACAGCACCCTTTTTTGAAGTTTATTTGATTTCAGTATAGCACAAAACGGCGAAAACAAAAAGAGAAAGCCGCTTACGTGTGCGTTTACTTTTGCGTGCGAGTGCGTTATAATTTTAGTAATACATGAAAATGAACGGAGATGCAGCAGTATGGACAAGCAAACGGCATTCTGGAAATATCTTGCGTTTAACGGTGCGGATTTATTTACCCTTATTTATCTTCCGGCAAGCTCCGGCAAATTCCCGACGGTGCTCTATCGCGCACCGTATGTGGATGACGATGAGTTTGCATCGGAGGAAGCGGTCTGTGAAAAATATTTCCTGGAATTCAAGGCGTGGATTGACGGCGGGTATGCGGTTGCGTTTCAGCATTGCCGCGGCCGCGGAAAAAGCACGGGTGACTGTATTCCGTATATCAATGAGCGCGAAGACGGCCTGTTCTTTCAGGATTGGGTGAGAAAACAGCCGTTTTATAACGGCGAACTGTATCTGTGCGGCGGCAGCTATACGTCCTCCGTGCATTTTGTGACCGCGCCGTTTGCCGATGATATAAAAGGTGCGATCCTGCAGATTCAGGATACGGAACGGTATAACTGCAATTACCGCAACGGCTTCTTTAAAATCGGCCTGCACGGCGGCTGGTACGTTAATATGTATAAGAAAAAGAGCATCCGTCAAAAGAACTATACGGCGGAAAGCTACAACTTGCTGCCGCTTTCTTCGTTTTCGAAAACCGTTTTCGGTGAGCCTGCGGCGGATTTTGATGCGATTTTACAGCATCCGGATAAAGATGACGCGTTCTGGGATACGCGTTTTGGCGGCGGTGAAGCGCGCAATGCGGTCACACACGCGAATATTCCGGTTTTGCTGGTGACGGGTTTTTATGATATTTACACGGGTGGCATCTTTGATATGTGGAACAAGCTTGATCCGCAGACGAAAGCGCAGAGCGCACTGGCCGTGCATCCGTTCGACCACGGCGGAAACGGCGACGGTCAGCCGATCCGGTTTGAAAACGGCGATATTGCGACCGCATTCAAAGATTATCCGGTCAGATGGGCTGATTCGGTCCGCGGCTGCGGCGAATCGCCGTTTGAAAGAGGAAAGGTTACCTATTATAAGCTGTTTGCGAATACATGGTGCTGTGATGACTTTGCACAGGCAGATCATCGGGCGGTCTTTTCTCTGGGTGACGGCGCGGTTTCGTATCGATATGACCCGAACGATCCAGCGGTTTTTCCGGGCGGTCTTTCGGCGAATTTCGATGGCAGCGCATGGCAGGATGAGCCGAATAAGAGAAGCGATATCATTACGGTATATACACCGGTATTTCAGGAGGATACCTTCGTAAAAGGAAAGATCGAAGCGAAGATGAAGGTGCGTTCCGACTGCGAGGATACGTGCTTCTATATGCGTCTGAGCCTTTGCAAAAACGAGGGTGACTACGGTCTGCGTGACGACATCAATCAGATCTCGAATTTCTGCAGCGACTATATTCCGGGAACGGAAATCGAAATGGCATTTTCGTTTGATGAGCACGCGTTTGTGATCAAAAAAGGCGAAAAGATCCGCATCGATATCTCCTCTTCCGCGTTCCCGCATTATGTACGGCATACGAACAACAAAGGCTTGTTCTCGGAACAGACGAGCGTGAAAACTGCGACAAACACCGTAAACCTCGGTGAATCGTATATCTGCATTCCAATCGAAAAATGAGAAAAAGGCTTGACCGAAACGGTCAAGCCTTTTTTG